>JBIODY010000015.1:0-15466 GCA_044445505.1 Lysobacterales bacterium | reverse complement strand
GCTTCGTCGATCGACATGCCCGCGATCGGGGCGAAGCGCAATTCGGCGAAACGCTGCGGCAAGGTCAGCGCGACCGCGATGTCGGCGCCGGTCGCAGCGGACAGGTCGCGCACGAGGCGTTCGCGCAGGGTCTGCGCATCGGCAATGCGTTCCTGGGTGTAGCTGTTGAGATAGAGCTTGAACGACTTCGACTCGATCATGTTCGGCGAGGTCGCCGGAATGCGGAACTCGGCCAGCGCGATCGCCGGCTTGCCGCGCGCATCGAGCCAGGCCAGTTCGTAAGCATTCCAGATATCGACGCCGTGGAACGGCAGCGCGTCGCCGAGCCCCAGCGCGGCGCGGTTCGGCGCGCGCGCGATCGGAAACAGCAGGCCGGGATCGTAGCGGCTCGCATATGCGACCGGTTTGCCGAGCGGACTGTGCGCAGCGATGCTCATGGTGGATGCAGCATAGCGCGCGGATCGGCGCGCCAGTCGCAGGCGCTATCCTGCAGCGCGAACAGCGCGTAGCCGCGTGCGTCCTGCAGGCGCCGCCAGGCGACGCCGCGGGCACCCAGCGCGTGTGCGAGCTCATCCGCGCGTGCCGGCCTGACCAGCAGCAGGCGGCAGCCTTCATGCCCGATGAGTTCGCCGGACAGGTCCTGCGCCTGCGCCATCGCCGGCGAGCCCGGCAGCAGCAGGCGTTCGATCGGGCTGCCGAAATAGAATCGCAATCCGTAGCGCGGCGCAGTCTCGACGAACGCGATCTCGTCCGGTGCGCCGGCGAGCTGGGCATTCACGGCGGCGGCGAGGCGCCCGTCATCGTCCTCGATATCCAGCCATGCCGGCGCCGCACGCGCGGCGACCAGCGCAAGACACCACGCGGCGAACAGCGCGATCCGCCAGCGCGTCACCGCGACCGGCGCGAGCCGGCGCGCGACGACCAGCGCTAGCGGCGGGAACAGCGGCAGCAGGTACAACGGCAGGCGCGAACGCGCGAACACGAACACCGCGAACGGCAGCAGCAGCCAGCACAGCAGCAGGCGCGCCTCGGGATTGGCGCGCACGTGCACCCAGCCGTCGCGACGATGCCGCCACAGCGCCGCGCCGAGCACCGGCAGCCATGGCAACGTGCCGAGCAGCAGGGTCGGTGCGTACACCTTGAGCGCGCCATACCACTCGCCGTTGCGATGCATCTTGTCGCTGGCGACGCGATTGACGACTTCCTCGACGAGGAAATAGTGCAGCACCGCCGGGTCCTGGAGCACCACGACTGCGAACCAGCCGAGGCCGACGATCGTGAACCCGAGCAGCGCTTCCCAGCCGAACGCGCGCCGCAGGCCGCGCCAGCCTTCGCTCCAGAACGCGAATGCCAGGCATGCGGCCAGCGCCAGCAGACCCGGCGGACCCTTGGTCAGGAACGCGAGTCCCATCGCGATGCCGAGCAGCCAGCGCGCGCGCCGCGCCGCGGCCGGTGTCGCCGCCCACCACAGATCGACGAACGCAACGACCTGCAAGGTCTCCCACAGAGCCAGCAGCGAGTCGGTGGTGACCAGGTTCGCGGCCAGCGTGGGCAGCACGAACCCCGCATACACGAGCGCCGGCAGCCAGCACTGCTCCGGCACAAAACGGCGACCGAGCCGGAGCAGCAGCAGGATCGTGCAGCCGAATGCGAGCGCCGCCGGCAGCCGCGCCGCAAACACATGCCGGCCGAACACGGCGAAGCTGGCGCCGATGCTCCAGTAGGTCAGCGGCGGCTTGGACCAGTGCGGTACCTCCGCGTGCAGCTTCGGATGCAGCCAATCGCCGCTGTCCAGCATCTGCAATGCGACATCCGTATAGCGGCCCTCGTCGGGCGAATATAGCGGACGCACACCCTGCAGCAGGCAGGCGTAAAGCAGCACCGCGGCCACGATCAGCCAGGCCTGCCAGCGCGGATTCGCGATGTCGTGTCGGTTCATGCGCAGTGTTCGCGGGCGAGGTAGTCCTCGCTCTGCATCTCGATCAGGCGCGATTCGGTACGCGCGAATTCGGCGCGCAGGCGTTCGCCATCGTACAGCTCGACGATCGGTTGCGCCGCGGACAGTCCCAGGTTCACGCCCCGGTCGTAGACCTCGTCGACGAGTTCGATAAAGCGGCGTGCGGCGTCTTCGGTCTGCGCGGTGAATTCCGGAACGTTCGATATCAGGATCGTGTGATAGGCACGCGCGAGTTCGATGTAGTCGGCGACGCCGCGCGGGCCTTCGCAGAGGGCATCGAAGTCGAACCAGATCGCGCCATCGGCCTCGCGCCGCACGCGGATCGCGCGATCGTTGATGCTCAATTCGAAATCCTGGCGCGCCGCACCGGGCGCAACCCGCCGGAACATCGCCAGCAACCTGCGCTCGGCCTCCGCGCCCGCCGGCGTGTAGTAGACCGGCGCCTGTTTCAACGCGCGCAGGCGCCAGTCGTTCGGCGAGGCGAGTTCGACGACCTCGCACCGGCGCTCGATCAGCGCGATCGCCGGCAGGAAGCTCTCGCGTTGCAGGCCGTCCCGGTACAGGTTCTGCGGCGGCGTGTTCGAAGTGGTGACCAGCACCACGCCGCGCGCGAACAGTGCGCGCAGCAGGTTGCCGAGGATCATCGCGTCGCCGATGTCGCCGACGAAGAACTCATCGAGTACAAGCACCCGGATCCGGTCGGCGATCCGCGCCGCGACTTCGAGCAGTGGGTCTCTGCGCCCTTCGAGCGCACCCAGCTGCGCGTGCACGTCCTGCATGAAGTGGTGGAAATGCTGGCGCCGCTTGCGCGGCGTCTCGAGCGCCGCGTAGAACAGGTCGCACAGGAATGTCTTGCCGCGACCGACCCGTCCCCACAGATAGAGTCCGCGTGGCGCGGATGCGGCCTCGCCGCGCAGGCGTTGCCACAACGAAACCCGGCGATTGTCGGCAAGCTCGCGACAAAGCCGGTCGAGAACATCGAGCGCAGGCTGCTGCGCGGGATCGTTCTGCCATTCGCCCGCAGCAACGCCGCGGCGATAGCGTGCACCGGGCGACTCCGCGCGCGCCGGCGCGATCTCGCCTGCACTCATGCCGCGGGGGCGCGGCGGGGTGGAAGGTTCGCGGCGAGCGCGTTCTTCAGGGCGCCGCGCAGATCCATCAGGCGACGATGGAAGAAATGCCCGGTTTCCGGCATGCGAACGACGTGCGGCGCCGGCTCGAGCGACTCCGCCCAGGCGAAGACCGCCTTCGCATCGACGACCTCGTCGTCCTCGCCCTGCACGATCAACCACGGGCATGCGGGCGCTGCGATGCCGTCGAAATCCCAGCGCCCGACCGGCGGCGCGATGAGGATCAGCTGCGCCGGTTCGATCCGCGCCGTGGCGCGCAAGGTGACGTAGGCGCCGAACGAGAAACCGGCCAGCCACAGCACGTCGCGCGGCCGCGCGACGTGCAGCCAGTCGGCAACCGCGACCAGGTCGTCGCTCTCGCCGACGCCATTGTCGTGCACGCCTTCGCTGCGGCCCACGCCACGGAAATTCATGCGCACGCTGGCGATGCCGAGCTCGAGCAGCGAGCGTTCGAGGATTGTGACCACCTTGTTGCGCATCGTGCCGCCCTGCAGCGGGTGCGGATGCGCGAGGATCGCGACGCCGGCGCGCGCGATCCCGGGTTCGGGCGACGCGCAGGCGAGTTCGATCGCGCCGGCCGGGCCGGGCAGCAACAGGCTTCCGGACTGGTCGGGAAACGGCGGCGACGCAGGGGCGGATCGACGCGGGCTCATCGGCGCCCATGATACCGTGCCCGCATGCGCCGCTTCGCGTGCCCGCGATGAATCATCTCGCCCATGCCTGGCTGGCCGCGCCGGACCCGGATCTGGTGTTCGGCAGCCTGATCGCGGATTTCCTGCGCGGCCGCATCGATCCGGCGCTGCCGCGCGGCGTGCGCATCGGCGTTGCGCTGCATCGCGCGGTGGATACCTGGACCGACGCGCATCCGCAGGTGGTCGCCGCGCGCGCTCTGTTCGCGCCGCCGTACCGGCGTTACGCCGGCATCCTGCTCGATGTCTGGTTCGATCATCTGCTCGCGCGCGACTGGGAGCGGCATGCGGGCGGATCGCTGCGCACGTTTTCGCGTGGCGTACAGGAGCTGATCGCCACCCGCGCGACGCAACTGCCGCCGCGCATGCTCGGCTTCGCGCGTTATCTGCGCGAGCATGACCTGCCGGAGGCATACCGCGAGCGGGCGATGATCGGCAATGTACTGCACGGATTGGCGCGGCGGCTGTCGCGCGCCAATCCCGTGGGCGACGCGTTGCCGGTGCTCGAGACCCTGGCGGCGCCGCTCGCACGCCATTTCGATGCGTTCTTCCCGCAGCTTGTCGCGCACGCGGCACACGAACGCGCGCGGCTGGCGATCGCGCTGGCCGACTGAGTTCGTTTGAAAACGAAACGCGCCGCCCGCAGGCAGTGCGCAGCACGCGACGTGTGGCCGGCGAAATCTCGAGGGAAAGTTCATCCCTGAAGCGGCTGCCGTCGGCCCGTCCTGGGCCGACCCAAATAGCACGCGCACGATGCCTGAGGGCATCGTGCAAGCGCGTGCTATTTGACCTGGGTCACCATCCATTCGACGGTGGCCTTGATCTGGGCATCGTTCAACGCGGGGTTGCCGCCTTTCGCCGGCATCACGCCGGTCTTGCCGGTGTAGCCATCGGTCGCGTGCTTGATCAACGTCTCGATACCTTCGGCGACGCGTGGCGCCCAGGCCGCCTTGTCGCTGATCTTCGGCGAGCCGCCGGCGCCGGTTTCGTGGCAGCTGTGGCAGAGATTGCCGAAGATCGTCTTGCCGTCGGTCGTGCCGCCATAGGCGACCTGTGCGGCCGCGGCCTTGGCGGCCGTTTCCTGCGCCGCCTGCATCGCGGCA
Organism: Lysobacterales bacterium; assembly: GCA_044445505.1. GTDB lineage: Bacteria > Pseudomonadota > Gammaproteobacteria > Xanthomonadales > Rhodanobacteraceae > Dokdonella_A. The sequence continues at coordinate 10,587 of JBIODY010000015.1, read as the reverse complement.
CGGCCGGTATCGCCGGCGTAGACGCCGCCGACCGGCGCGATGCGCTGCTCGACGAGCTTCTGCTTGTCAGGATTCTGCGGTGGCGGATTGTTGCTGTAGATGTGCGCGGCCAGTGCCATCAACAGCACGGCGACGATCGCCAGGAAGCCGATCAGCATCGCGAAATGCTTGAGGAAGACCGCATCGGTCTTGGTAAGGGGATTGGCCATGCAACACCTCGGGAAGGCGAACGCCGGACGCCGGTCCGCCACGCACGCAAAAAAGTCCGAGGATTATAGCGGCGCGGCGCGGCGCACGGAAAGCCGCGCGGTTGCCGGCGGGATTCGAACCCACGACCCTTGCCTTCGGAGGGGTGAGTCGCGGCGTTTGCGCGATGCCGTCGGGCATCGCGCGCTGCGACGAACGACCGGCCACGGATGGCCGGGCCGGTGGACTCGCCAAGGATGGCCGTGCCTGGAGTTTGCTTGAAAAGAACAGAGGTGGCGCGCTCGGCGGGATTCGAACCCACGACCCTTGCCTTCGGAGGGCAATACTCTATCCAGCTGAGCTACGAGCGCGTCTTTTCATTCTCGCATGAAGCGCCAATGCACGCGATTCAGTCCCGCGCAAGCCGACTGTGCCGAATGCCGTAGCCGAAATACACAACCATACCGATCGCCATCCAGATCGCAAAGCGTCCCCAGGTGATCCACGGCAGGCCCCAGATCAGCGCGAGCGAGAACGCGATGCCGAGCGGCGCGACCAGCCGCACCGCCGGGGTGCGGAATCCGCGCGGCAGTTCCGGCCGGCGCCGGCGCAGCAGCAACACCGCGGCGCAAATGATGATGAACGCGGCGAGCGTGCCGATGTTGACGAGTTCCGCGACCTCCCCGATCGGCAGCAGGCCCGCGACCAGGGCTGTCACCGCGCCGACGATCAAGGTCGGCCGCGCCGGCGTACCGAAGCGCGGATGCACCTTGGCGAACCACGCCGGCAGCAGGCCATCGCGTGCGAGCGCGAACCAGATCCGCGCTGCGCCGAGCGTGAACGCGAACAGCACGCTGACCACGCCGATCACCGCGGCGACCGCGACCGCGATGCTGACCCAATGCAGGCCGCGAGCGGCGAACGCCTGGGACACCGACGCATCTCCGCCGAGCTGTGTGTACGACACGATACCGGTCAGCACCAGCGATACCGCGATATACAGCACCATCGCAATCGCCAGCGACAATATGACCGCACGCGGCAGGTCGCGCTGCGGATGCCTGGCTTCCTCGGCGGCGGTGGTCAGGGTGTCGTAACCGAATACCGCGAAGAACACCACGCTGGCCCCGGTCAGCACGCCCGACCAGCCGAAATGCAGGACACCCTGCGCGTCCGGCACGCGCGCGGGCACGAACGGATGCCAGTTCGCGGTGTCGACATAGAACGCGCCGACGCCGATGACCAGCGCGATGCCCGCGACCTTGATCGCGACGATCAGCGTATTGACGCGGGCACCCCATTCGGTACGCACGGTCAGCAGAATCGCGACCAGGAATGTCACTGCGGCCGCAATCGCGTTGAACACATGACCTTCGCCGGTGCCGATCGCGCCCTGGGCCCAGAGCGGCAGCTGCACGCCGGCCGAAGCGAGCAGCACCTGCACATAGCCCGCCCAGCCGATCGCGACGACCGCAACGACCAGCGAGTATTCGAGCAGCAGGTCCCAGCCGATGATCCAGGCGACGAACTCGCCGAGCACCGCGTAGCCATAGGTGTACGCGCTGCCGGTAACCGGGATCAGGCCGGCGAACTCGGCATAGCACAATGCCGCGCACGCGCTGCCGGTGCCCGCGATGATGAAGGAGAGCGCGACCGCCGGCCCGGCATTCGCCGCCGCCTGCTGGCCCGCGAGCACGAAGATGCCGACGCCGATGATGCCGCCGATGCCGATCGCGGTGAGCTGCCAGAGGCCGAGCACGCGGCGGAAATCGCGCCGCTCGCCGGTGTCGCGCTGCAGTTGTTCGATGGTTTTGTGGCGCGTCAGTTGCGCGAACAGGCTCATGCGGCGACCCCTGGATGGAAGCACGGATCATAGCGGTTTGAACGGTTGGCGCTCGGCGGGCGGTGCAGCACATTCCGCTTTCCATCTTCATCGCGCGGTCTATTTCCCGCCCCATTGCACCGCCTTGGGCTGTCGATACGCAACCTGGATGCAAGATCGAGAACAGCCGCAGGCGCAAGAGCAGGAGCGAATGGGTCCGCTTGCGGCGCCTTTCACGTCGCGCCGGGCAGCCGCGGCACGCCGTGCTCGCTGCGTTCCTCAAATGCGATCGGTCGCGTGTCGAGCGGGCCGCGCGGCTGGCGCGGATCGACCGGCGTGGTCGGCTCGCCGCGGCCGGCATGCAGCGCATTCGCATAGCAGGCGTTCGCACCGGCCAGATCACCTTCACCGCGGCGACAGTCGCCAAGCGCTTCCCACGCGGCCGGCGATTGCCCCAGGCCCAGCGCGCGCTCGAGCGCCTCGTCGGCCTGGGCCCACAGGGACTGCTGGACGTATAGACGGCCAAGTGTGGCAAGCAGCGCCGGACTGTTCGGGGCTACGGCCTGCCAGCTCTCGGCTTTGCGTGTGCGCGCCTGCAATTCGGCGGCGCCGAGTTCCCCGTAGACCTCGGCCAGCGGTTCGCTCCATTCGCGACGCTGTGCCGATTCGATCTCGTCCATCGCCGCGAGTACCTGACCGAGTGCGGCGGCACGGCGTGCGAATGCGGCGACCAGCTCGGGGCGCCGCCGCTGTGCGCGGCTGGCGCCGCTCCAGAGTGCATTGAGGCGCGCCGCATCCGGCGCGGAGCCAAGCGCGGCGCCGAGGACGCGCGTTTCCAGGGCAGCCAGCGTATCCGGTGTCAGCGATGCGCTGTGTACCAGCGCCGGCAACGCTTCCAGCGCGGCCAGGGTGTCGCCCGCGTCGAGCGCCGCATCGATCAGCAGGTGCCAGCCGCGCGGCGACAACTCGTTCGTGGCCGCCTTCGCTTTCAGCAACGCCAGCGCTTCGGACTTGCGGCCGCTCTCGATGAGGATGCGTGCGCGCAACGCGTCGGCGGCGCGCTGGCCGCTGGCGTCGACCGCGTCGAGTGCCTGCGTGGCGCGGTCGGCCGCACCGCGTTCGTGCGCGGCGCGCGCCAGCACGAGCAGCGCCGGGGTGCGGAACGCAGCATGATTCGCGGCCTTGGCGAGGTCGCGCTCGGCAGCCGCATAGTCGCCCTCGGCGAACGCGGTGAGGCCCCCGGCAAGGCGTTCGCGACCACGTCGCTTGACCGCGCGTCCCCAGGTGCGGAACGGCCAGCGCAGCAGGTACCAGGCGAACGTGAGGGCAGCCCACAGCAGCAGCAGGCATGCGATCGCGACGACCAGGCTGGTCTCGATCGTGGTGCCGCGCATGCGCAGTTGCAGGTAGCCCGGATCGGCGCCGAGCCAGTGCCAGGCCAGCGCCGCGACAACCGCAACGACCAGCAGTCCGAGAATCGTGCGCCATAGTTTCATGCGCCCGCTCCGCTCTGGCTTGCCGGCGTGCCCGCGGGTTTCGGCGCGGGCGGTTGCGCCAGCGCCCGCGTCGCGCGCAGGTTGCGCAGTTCCCTGAGCGCGCTGCCGAGCTCGGGCAGCGCCGGCGCGAACGGTGCCGTCGCGAGCCGGTCGAGTTCGGCGAGCGCACTTCGGGTAGAGGTCGCTTGGGTATCGAAGGCGACCGCGATTCCGGCGCGCGCGCGTTTCACCGCAGCCGCGTAAGCCTCCGCGTCACGCGCGAGCAATGCGGCTTCGGCCGCGCGCAGATCCAGCGCGGCGAGGCGGCGGGTCAGATCGATATCGCGCTCCGCGACTGCGCCGGTATCCGCGCTGTGGCTGACCCGCACGAACTGGGCCAGAAAACGTCCCCAGCGCGAAGTTGCCGCGGACTCCTGGCCAGCCGCAGGTGGCAGCGACAGCGTGGCGAGACTCTCGCGCACGCGTTCGAGTGCGGCGAAAGCGCGCTCGGTATTGACCGGCTTGCTCGCCTCCAGCGCACGCAATTCGGCATCGATGGTCTGGCGCACCGACGCGAACATCGGATCTTCGGCCGCCGCCAGTGCGGAATCGGCGAGCCGGTACGCGGCGATCGCGGCCTGCGCATCGCGGAACAGGATCAGGCGCTCCTGCGCCTGTTGCAGCAGGAACTCGGCCTCGTTCATCGCCAGCGCATCGCGCCCGCTGAGACGCTGCTCGGCGAGATTCGCAACCGCATCCTCGACATGGCGCGAACGCTCGCCCAGGCTCAGCAGTTCCTCGCGCATGCTCTTGTTGATGCCATCCGCATCGGCGAGGCGCGCGCGCATGGAATCCAGGTCGCGCTTGTGCTGATCGCCGGCGCGCGCGAGTTCGGCGACGCGCGCCGCGAGTTCGCCGCGCAGCGCGGCCGCCGCGTCGGCCTGCCCATGTTCGAGCGCGTGGACACGCCACAGCGCGATGCCGGCGATGGCCAGTGCAGCCAGTGCAAACAGCCACGCTGCGGAGCCACGACGAGGCGGGCTGTCCACGCGGTCTTCCGCGGCGCGCGGCGCCAGGTCATCGTGGCCGGTCGCAGGCGAGGTACTTCCGATGTCTTCGCTCATGCCCGCATGCTAGCCGAACTGCCGGGTCACGGCAGCACTGCATGGCGCGAGCTCACAATCGATGCCGCGCCAAGGCCCGGGCGGCCGCATCGAGCAGGTCGTCCGGCAGCGCCGAGGCGGCTTCGCGGATGTCCTCGAAGCCTTGCGTCTGCGCCAGCCCGGCCAGCCGCGCGCTGCTGACCACCAGCGGCTGGTGGCGCAGCCGCGCGAGCAGCGGCGCAGGCAGCAGTGCGACCAGGTTGGCCAGCGCCTCGCCGCTGGAGACCAGCAGCACCAGCGGGTCGGATGCGCGCGCGAGCGCATCGAAATGGCGTCGGTCCAGGCGTGGCGGCGCACGTTCGTAGACATGGATCGCATGCACATCCGCGCCGCGCCCGCGCAGGGTCGTTGCGAGCAGGTTGCGGCCGCCCGGCGCTCCGATCAGTGCGATGCGTCGGCCGCGCACCTCGGCAAGGTCGGCGAGTGCGAGCAGGCCTTCGCTGTCGCAGCGCTCGCGCGGCACCCGTGCCGCAATCCCGTGGCGTGCGAGCGCGCGCGCGGTGCCGGCGCCGACACCGAATACGCTGCCGTCGCGGCGCATTCGCATTGCCGGAGCCAGACGGAACGCGCAGCGCACCGCTGCAGGGCTGGTGAAAATACAGGCGTCTGCGGCGCGCAAAGCGGCCAGACCGGTGCGCGCGGCCGTGGCATTGGCGGTGACGCGCAAGCCAAGTCCGGGTAGCCGGATCACGTCGCCATCGCGTGCGCGTATCCGCGCGACGAGGGTCGCCGCAGTGGCTGCCGGGCGCGTCACGACGATCGTCGCACCTGCCAATGCGCGGTGCGATCGCGACACGGCTGCGGATTGCAGATCGGCCATCGAGACTCCGTGCTATTGTCTTCGATCATACGCGCGCAGTTGAGCACGGCGCAGTTGTTGCGCAGGCTGCGCGCACCCGTTCAGCGACCACCAGGCATGTCCAACCTTCCGATGCCAGCGCTTGCGGCGACTGCCGCGCACGCAGCGGCGGCCGAACTCGAGGACGAGTTGCTGGCCGACATCCCGCTCGCGCGCGCGATGGCATTGTCGATCGCCGGCTACGACGGCGACTCGCTGACCATCGCCGCGCCGCTCGCGCCGAACATCAACGACAAGGGCTGTGCGTTCGGCGGCAGTCTGGCCAGCCTGATGACGCTGGCCGGCTGGGGACTGGTCAAGCTCGCGGCCGGCGCACGCGCGATCGGCTGCGACATCTACGTGCAGGACAGCACGATCCGTTATCTCGCGCCGGTCTGGCAGGATTTCCAGGCCGTCGCGCGGCTCGCCGACGGCGAGACGTTCGCGGCGTTTTTCGACGCGCTGGCCTTGCGCGGCAAGGCGCGCCTGCGCGCCCGGTGCGCGGTGTCGCTGGCAGACGGCAGCGCCGCGGCGACGCTCGATGCGGCGTTCGTCGCGCTTGCCAGACGCTGACGCGCGCGCGTTGTTCCTGCACAATCCAGAGCCACGCCGGAGGATCGCCATGCGCCGCTACCTGATCGCAATGCCCATCGTGTTGTCGACGCTCCTGCTCGCGGCCTGTGCGACCGAGAAGCTGCGCTCCAGGCAGACCGTGCTCGAGGAAACGCTGCGCTCGTATGCGGCGACGATCCGCTGGGGCGACATCGCGCAAGCGCAGGCGTTCATTGATCCGAAGGTGCGCGAGGCGCATCCGGTGAGTGCACTCGAACTGGCGCGCTTCAAGCAGGTGCAGGTCAGCGGGTACAACGACCAGCCGGTGGTGCCGGTCGGCGACAACGAAGTGCACCAGACCGTGCAGATCGATCTCGTCAATGTGAACACGCAGAGTGCGCGCAGCGTGGTCGATCATCAGGTCTGGCACTACGACGAGGCGGCCAAGCGCTGGTGGCTGACCTCGGGATTGCCGGACATCAGCCGCCAGGAGTAGCCGGATCCCGGGGCGCTGCTCCGCGGGTCGATCCGTGCGTGATCCCCGGCTGGTTTTTCAAACCGCTCCGATCAGGGCACCGAAAAGGTTTCTCGGCCCCCCGATTGCGTCGCCTATAATCCGCGGCCACGCGCCCCGCGCCGTCTTCCGCGAAACCCATGTCCGAGATCCTGCATCGCCTGCCCGAGTTCCTCGGCAATCATTTCTATCTGACCCTCGCCTTCATCGGCGTGCTGGTCGCGTTCCTGGTCACCGAGGCGCAGCGCTTCCAGCGCGGCTACACGGCGCTGACACCTGCCGGTCTCACCCAGCTGATCAACCGCGAGAATGCGTTGCTGATCGACGTTTCGAGCATCGCGGATTTCGAGAAGGGGCATATCCCCGGCGCCAGGCAGGTTGCGATGAGCCAGTTCGATCCGGAAAGCAAGGAGCTGGCGAAAGCGCGTGAGTTGCCGGTCGCGATCGTGTGCCGCAATGGTCAGACCTCGGCCCAGGCAGCGCAGCGCCTGAAGAAAGCCGGCTTCACGAAAGTGTTCTGGCTCGAGGGTGGCCTCCGCGCCTGGAGCGAGGCGCAGATGCCCCTGGCCAAGGGACGTGCCTAGGTTGGAATCGGCTCCATCGCGCGGCTTGCGGCGCCACGGCGTTCCGCGAAGCCGGCGCGTCGATTTTCGCGGCGAGACTGCAGATCCTGCCTTCAGCGGATGCATGCGGCCAGGCGGCCTTCGGCGTCGCACCGGGTGCGCGTCCCGTGCGTCCATGGGATAATCGATACCCTTTTTCCTCCACACCGAGCAATTCCATGGCAGAGAACACCAACGGCGCGGCGAACGGCCACGCGCATCCGGAAGCCGGCCAGGCGCAGTTGACCCTGCAGCGCGTCTATGTGAAGGACGTGTCCTTCGAGGCTCCGGCCGCGCCGCAGATCTTCCAGCAGCAGGGCCAGCCGAACGTGGAACTGAACCTCAGCCAGCGCGTCGCGCAGCTCGGTGCGGACACCTTCGAGGTCGTCCTGACCGTGACCGCGACCTGCAAGGTCGAGGGCAAGACGGCCTATCTGGCCGAAGTCCACCAGGCCGGCATCTTCGGCCTCGCCGGCTTCGACGCCCAGGGCCGCGACGCGGTGTTGGCGACGTATTGCCCGAATGTGCTGTTCCCGTATGCGCGCCAGATCGTGTCGGACCTGGTGCAGAACGGTGGCTTCCCGCCGTTCTTCCTGCAACCGATCAATTTCGATGCGCTGTACGCCGAGCAACTACGTCGGCGCGCCGACACCACAGCCGGCCAGGGTGCGAGCGCCTGAGTTGCGCCGCGGCGATGTCCACGCTGCCGGTTGCGGTCCTCGGCGCGGGTTCCTGGGGCACGGCGCTGGCCGTGCAGCTTGCACGCAACGGCGTGCCGACCACGCTGTGGGGGCGCACGCCGCAGGCCATCGTCGATATCGCGACCGCGCGGCGCAATACGCGCTACCTGCCGGATCTCGAACTGCCTGACACACTGTTGCTGTCGGCGATGATCGAACCGACGGTGCGCGATGCAGGCACCGTATTGATTGCGGTGCCGAGCCACGCGTTCGGTGAATTGCTCGCGTCGATCGCGGCATGGGTCGCCCCCGGCGCCGGCATCGCCTGGGCGACCAAGGGATTCGATCCGCGCTCGGGCCGTTTCCTGCACCAGCTCGTCGCCGAATGCCTGCCGGGACACGCCGCCGCGGTCGTGACCGGTCCTTCGTTCGCGCGCGAAGTCGCGCAGGGTCTGCCGACTGCGCTGACCGTGCATTCCTACGATGCCGCGTTTGCGCGCGATGTCGCGCACAAGCTGCATTCGCCGAGGTTCCGTGCCTATACCGGCAATGACGTGCTCGGCGCCGAGCTCGGCGGCGCGATGAAGAACGTGCTCGCGGTCGCGACCGGCGTCGCCGATGGCATGCAATGCGGCCTCAACGCGCGCGCGGGGCTGATCACGCGCGGACTCGCCGAGATGCTGCGCCTCGGTGCGGCGCTCGGCAGCCGGCCCGAAACGCTGATGGGACTCGCCGGTCTCGGTGATCTGGTGCTGACCTGCACCGGCGATCTGTCGCGCAACCGCCGTCTCGGCATCGCGCTGGGCCAGGGCATCGGCCTGCAGCAGGCGATTGCCGCGATCGGCCAGGTCGTCGAAAGCGTCGAGACGGTCGACACGGTCATGCAGCTGGCGAACCAACACGGCGTCGAACTGCCGATCAGCGCGCTCGTGCAACGAGTGCTGCGCGAGGAGCTGACGCCGGCGGAAGGCATGCGCGCATTGATCTCGCGTGACCAGAAGCCCGAGTATCCTGAAGCCGTATAGATGGCTGCCGCAGGCGGCCCCGCCACGACGCTCTTCCTTCAGGAGCGGGTCGGGCGGCGACAGTACCCCGCGCGCCGCGAAGCATCGCGGCTGAAGCCGCTCCTACGAATCGCCACGACCCTCCCGGGCGGCACCGGCGAAGCCGAGTTGCCGCCACGCCTCATAGACGACGACCGCGACCGCATTCGAGAGATTCAGGCTGCGGCTGCCGGGACGCATCGGCAGGCGCAGGCGCAGCGCGGGATCGATCGCCTCAAGCACATCTGCGGGCAACCCGCGCGTCTCCGCTCCGAACAGCAGCGCATCACCATCCGCATAAGTGATCGTGTCGTACCGCACCTGTCCGCGCGTCGACAACGCGAGCAGACGTTGCGGTTGCGCGGCGGCAGCGAACGTGGCGAGATCGTCGTGCACCGAGAGCGTCGTGAACTCGTGGTAGTCGAGTCCGGCACGACGCAGCTTGGCGTGGTCGAGTTCGAAGCCCAGCGGTCTCACCAGATGCAGCGCGGCACCGCTGTTCGCGCACAGGCGAATCACGTTGCCGGTGTTCGGCGGAATCTCGGGCTGGAACAGGACGACATGCAGCACGCGCGCATTATCGGCTCATTCCGTTGCCGCGACGCGTGCGCCATGCGCGTAGTCGATCACGGCGACGTTTTGCGCGCCTGACAGCGCGGTAGCCGCAAATTGCGACCAACGCGCATGCACATGCACGGTCGGCAGCAGCGTTACCGGCAGCGCTTCGGTCGTGGCGATGCGTGCCGCGAGCGCGCGTTGCGGGTTCCCGGCGAAGACACTGACCGTGGGCAGCAGCGTCGCATGCAACGGTGCAACGGCATCGACCGACATCGTGACCGAAACCGGTGCGGCGTTCGCGTACGGAATCCGTGGCAGCGCACACACGCCGCCGATCAGGACGGCTGCGAATGCGGCGCGAATCAGGGGTGTGCGGATGTTCATGACATTCTCCAGCGAGCGATCCCGATGCTTGAGCGGTTCGTGAAGCATCGCGTAGATGCTTCTGCGAACTGCAAGCGTGCAGAGCAAGCGGCATGCCAGAAACACCGCATGATCCACTTGCCGGTACTTGGATGCGCGAGCGACGCAATGAGTTGCTAGTCCGGAAGTCATGGTTGCGCGCGGTGCCGCCGCGCCCCGTATGCATGCATCGGCTATCGCGGCACACGGCCGGCATGCGTGGGCCAGCGCAAGCAGTGCGAGCGCTGGCATGCCGAAGGTCACATCTGCGTGTGTACGCAGGTGACCGCGGACAACGGCGGACAGTGCTCTGTGCTGGTGCGGCGTGCCGCGTGCGTGCCTTGGTTCACCACGGAATCGTGGCGCCGGCGTTCGACAGAAACGCGCCACTGTCCTTGTGCGACAGGCGGTCGATGACCGCGAGGATTGCGCGTACCGATTCCGCTGGCGCGAGCGGCGCGTTCGCGCCGCCCATGTCGGTGCTGACCCAGCCCGGACTCAACGCGACAACGGTGACACCGCGTTCGCCGAGCGCGATCGAGAGCAGCTTGCTGGCCATGTTCAGCGCCGCCTTGCTGATCGCGTAGCTCGGGCTGTGCAGCGAATCGGTGCCGGCGATCGAGGCGAGCCCGGTCGACACGTTGACCACCTTCGCGTTTTCGGCGAGACGCGGCGCGAGCGCCTGGGTCAGCAGGAATGGACCTTCCGCGTTGGCCGCGAAGCAGTCCCGCAACGCCTTTGCCTCGATCGTG
>JBIODY010000014.1:0-16189 GCA_044445505.1 Lysobacterales bacterium | reverse complement strand
ACCGAGATGAGCGAGTTCGCGCCGCGCCTGATCACGATGAAGATCCATCCGGACAAGATCCGCGAAGTCATCGGCAAGGGCGGCACCACGATCCGTTCGATCACCGAGGAAACCGGTGCGACGATCGACATCAACGACGACGGCACGGTCATCATCGCTTCGGTCAACCGCGAAGCGGGTGACGCGGCGAAGAAGCGCATCGAGCAGATCGTCTCCGACGTCGAGCCCGGCCGCATCTACGAGGGCAAGGTCGCAAAACTCATGGACTTCGGCGCATTCGTGACCATCATGCCGGGCAAGGATGGCCTCGTGCACGTCTCGCAGATCTCCTCCGAGCGCGTCGAGAAAGTCTCCGACAAGCTCAAGGAAGGAGACATCGTCAAGGTCAAGGTGCTCGAGGTCGACAAGCAGGGCCGTATCCGCCTGTCGATGAAGGCCGTCGAAGAGGAAGCCGGCGTGACTTGATCGCGCGGCAGCCGGAAACATTGAATGAAGAGGCGGGCCTGGTGCCCGCCTTTTCTTTTGCCGTAGGGTGGGTCTTGGCCCACCATCGCTGACGGTGGGCTGAAGCCCACCCTGCACGCTGCAAGTCAGTTTCCGCTCGCCATCGCACCCAGCCGCACCATGCGCTGCAGCGTCTCGCCGTTGCGCACGATCGTCAGCGTGACCGGATGCCCGGCGCGGTTCTTGAGCAGGCCCTGGAACGCGCTGCGGCCGGCGATCGGCTGGCCATCGAATTTCAGCACGACGTCGCCGGCGATCAGGTTCGCGCGCGATGCCGGCGTGCCGCTGACCACCGAGCCGATTGCGACGCCGCCCGTGGCGCCCAGCGCCTGGCGTTCGCTCGCGCGCAGGTCGCGGAACGTCGCGCCGAACGGCAACTGGAAGCGCACGTAGTAGACCTCCAGCCATTCGCCCTGCATGGGCGTCGTCGTTGCGCCCGTCGCCGGCGCATACATCAACACCCGCTCGGCGCCGACCGCCCGGCCCTGCCGCAGCGCCGCGTCGCGTGCCGCCGTCTCAGCGAGTGCGTAGTGGCCCGTACCGATGCGCACGTAGCCCTGCCGGATCAGGCGGTCGTGATCGGCTGTCGGGTTCCTGCCGGCCACGATCTCCGGCATCGCCGGCGCAGGGGCGGCGCGCATCTCGGCGACGGTGGCCGCATCGCGGCCCGCTTCGGCTTCGTAGCGAGCCGCAGGCGTCGCGGGTGGAATGCTGGTGGTGCGCGGCGTACTGGCGCAACCGGCCAGCAGCAACAAGGCGAGGGTGGCGAGCTTGCGGGTCATTGCAGGTTCCGGTTCCGGCGGCGCCAGCCATTCTGACGCCGATCGACGTTGCGTCCAAGGTTCACGGGCAATCAGGTGCGTGTTTGCTAGGATGCGCGACGCCGCGTGTCATGGATGGCACGCACGCGGATCGGGCGCGCCAGCGATCGATCCGCAGAGCCGCGTCCGCACCAGTGCCGGACGCGAGCGAGTCTGATCAAACCCTGGACGGGTTTGATCGGACCTTGATACGGGACAACCGTGCCGATCCTGCGTATCTACTATCGCGTCATCGCGTTGCTGGCGCCGGAGCGGACCCTCGCGATCGCGTTGGCACTGGCCAACCTTGCTCTCGCCGGCGTCTATTTTCTGGAACCGTGGCTGTTCGGCCGCGTCGTCGACGCGCTCGCCGCCAAGAGCCATGAAAATGCGTGGCGTTTCATCGGCTCCTGGGCCGTGGTCGGTTTCGCCGGAGTCGCGGCCAGCGTATGGGTTTCGTTGTACGCGGACCGGCTCGCGCACCGGCGCCGCCTCGCGGCGATCGCGCAGTTCTTCGAACATTCGATCGGCCTGCCGTTGTCGTTCCACGGCCAGCATCACACCGGCCGGTTGCTGCGCATCATGCACACCGGCAGCAGCAACCTGTTCTCGCTGTGGCTCGGTTTCTTCCGCGATCATCTGACCACGGTCCTGTCGATCCTGGTCATGGTGCCGCTGGCGTTGCGCATGAACTGGAAGCTCGCGGTGCTTATGATCGTGCTGATGGTCAGCTTCGCGGTATTCAACGCGATCGCGATGCGGCGCACGCACAAGGCGCAAGGCGAGGTCGAGCAGTTGCACCACGAGATTTCCGAGCGGGTCGGCGATGTGTTCGGCAACGTCATGGTGGTGCAGAGCTTCTCGCGCATCTCGGTCGAAGTGGCGGAGATCAAGCAGATGGTGCGGCGCGTGCTCAACGCGCAATATCCGGTGCTGCGCGGCTGGGCCTGGCTGTCGGTCGCGAATCGCGCGGCGAGCACGCTGACCATCGTCGCGATCTTCGCGCTCGGCACCCAGTTGAACGGGAAAGGCGAAGTCAGCGTCGGCACGATCGTCAGCTTTGTCGGTTTCGCGTTGATGCTGATCGGACGCATGGAGCAGTTCGCGGGTTTCATTTCCGGCCTGTTCTTCCAGACCCATTCGTTGATCGATTTCTTCGCCGTACTGGATACGCCGGCGGTACTGCAGGAGCAGGTCGGCGCACCGGATCTGCCTGCGGTACGCGGCGAGGTCGCCTTCGAGGACGTCTCGTTCGGCTACGATGCCTCGCATCCGGCGATCAGGCACCTGAGTTTTCACGTGCCTGCGGGCGGCACCGCAGCGATCGTCGGCCCGACCGGCGCCGGCAAGACCACCGCGCTCAGCCTCCTGTACCGCGCCTACGATCCGAACACAGGGCGCATCACGATCGATGGCATCGACATCCGCAGCGTGAGCCTGCACAGCTTGCGCGAACATATCGCGGTGGTGTTCCAGGATCCGGGATTGTTCTACCGCTCGATCGCGGACAACCTGCGCATCGGCAAGCCGGACGCGACCGACGAGGAAATCGAGGCGGCCGCACATGCCGCCGAAGCGCACAACTTCGTCGTGGTCAAGCCCGATGGGTACGCGACCCTGGTCGCCGAACGCGGCCGCTCGCTGTCCGGCGGCGAGCGCCAGCGCCTCGCGATCGCGCGTGCGATGCTGAAGGACGCGCCGATCCTGATCCTCGACGAGGCGACCAGCGCGTTGGACAACTCAACCGAGGCGCGCATCCAGCGCGCCCTCAACAAGCTCACCAGCAATCGCACCACGTTCGTGATCGCGCATCGGCTGTCGACGGTGCGCAATGCGGATGTGATCCTCGTGCTCAAGGACGGCCAACTCGTCGAAAGCGGTCGTTACGCCGAACTCGTCGCGCTGGGTGGCCTGTTCGCGGAACTGGACGGGCAGGGCAGGTTCGTCGCGGATGCCGAGGACGAAGAGGGCGCGCCCGAGGGCGAAAACGCGGAGGCGCAGGCCTGAATGATTCCCTTGCTCTGCGAAGGGGGGAAGGTGCCGCAAGCGGATTGGAGGCGCTTTTGATCTCGCTGCGCCGCGCGCAAGACATCCCCTCCACCCTTCGGGCAGATGCACTCAAGCGCATCCCTGCGCTTCGCCGTTCGGGCAGCTTCGCTGTGCAAGACGGCAGTCCTGCCGTTTTGTCCCCCGCTGCGCGGACGAAGCGAAAACATCCGCGGGAAATTTGGGCCCGCGGTTGGGCGTCCGCATGCGGCTTGCATGACTTCCGGCCCGTTCGCTAGTATCAACTAGATACTATGATGACCATGCATCTATTGGCAGGTGAACGGCAGCGCCGATGCTCGAAACCGAAACCCATCTGTGGAAATTCCACAAGGAGCTCAGCGCCGGCATCGTTTCGCTGGTGCTGCTCGCGGTGCTCGCTCGCGCGAAGGCGCCGATGTACGGCTACCAGATCGCCAAGCAACTCGATGCGACCGGCGAGGGCGTGTTGAGCGGCAAGCAGAGCGCACTGTATCCGGTGCTGCGCAGCCTGAGCGCGGCCGGCTTGCTGATCGGCCAGGTCGAACCTTCCGTCAGCGGTCCGCCGCGCCGCTACTACCGCATCACGACACTCGGCCGCCGCGTGCTAGACGAGTGGACCTACGCCTGGACTGCGACCCGCGATTTCGTGAACACCGTACTGGAGGACGTACCCTCATGAGCCTGCCGATGCCGCGCACGATCGCCGAATATCTCGGGCAACTGCGCGCCGCCTTGCGCGGCGCCGACCCGGCCCTGATCCAGGACGCGCTGTACGACGCCGAGGACCATCTGCGATCGGAAGTTGCCGAGAATCCCGGCAAGTCCGAAGCCGAGGTGCTGGGCAGGATCGCGAACAGCTACGGCGCGCCGGAGGACGTCGCCGCGATCTATGTCGACAAGGAACAACTGGTCCAGCATGCATTGCGGACGCCGCCGCTGCGCCCGCGCGGCAGCGCGCTCGGGCATTTCTTCGGCGTCGCCGCCGACCCGCGCGCCTACGCAGCGCTGTTCTACATGCTGTTGTCGCTGGCCACCGGAATCTTCTACTTCACTTGGGCGGTGACCGGCATCTCGCTGTCGATCGGCCTCATGGTCGTGATCATCGGCATTCCGTTCGCGGTGCTGTTCTTCGGAACCGTGCGCGTGCTCGCCCTGGTCGAAGGACGCCTCGTCGAGGTCATGCTCGGCGAGCGCATGCCGCGCCGCCCGCTGTATTCGGACCGCGACCAACCGCTGCGCGAGCGGATCACGAACATGTTCACCGATCCGCGCACCTGGTCGACCCTGCTGTACATGGCGCTGATGCTGCCGCTCGGCATCGCCTACTTCACGATCGCGATTACCGGCTTGAGCGTTTCGATCTCGCTCGCGATCAGCCCTATCATCAAGGCGACCACCGGTTGGGGCATCATCAACATCAACGATCAGCACTATGCCCCGCCGCTCTGGGCGACGCCGTTCACGTTCGTGATCGGGGTCGTCCTGCTGGTCGCGCTGTTGCATCTGGCCCGCGGCGTCGGTCATCTGCAGGGTGCGCTGGCCAAGCACTTGCTGGTGAAATCGGCGGCCTGAAGGGAATCGCCCTCGACCGCGATGGTCGGTCCCGACCGATCAGCGCATGACGGCGGTGCCGAGGAGCGCGTCGCGTTCGCGCAACCGCTGGAAGATCGTCGCGCCGGACGCGCGCAGGGCCGGATCGTCGCCGCGTCCGAGTTCGCGCAGCAGCGCGTCGAGGCAGGCCATTCCCGACAGACTCCGGTTCGCCTGCAGGCGTTCGACCAGCAGCGCGGTCAGCGCGTCGATCTCGAGGAAGCGCACCTCGTCCTCGCGGTCGCGCACCAGCAGGAGCAGCACCGGTTGCGGACCCGGCGCTCCGGGGCGGAAATCCGGGCCGATCCGGTGCACCGGGAAGCGGTACGCCAGTACGCGCGCCAGCGGCGACACCACCGCCACGCCGCTCAGCACGTCGCCGCCCGGGTCGTGTTCGCAGTGCGCGATTTCATGCTCATCGAGGCTGAGCGCGAGTTCGCTCCATTCGTAGTGCGCAAGCTCGATCAGGAACGGCGGATCGCCCGCGCCGCGCTCGCCGCGCGCCTCGAGATGACGGATGAATTCGCGCGCGATCTCGGTGAACAGTGGCGTGTGCGAGCGATGTCCGCGATAGAAATCGCGCACCAGTCCGTGCCAGGCCGGTTCGTCGTGCAGCGCGCGGATGACCGGGAAATTCGCGGCGAGAAGGCTCTCGATGTTGTTGAAGAACAGATCCGTGTAGATCGCCATGCGCCGCGGCTCGACGTCCGCCGGGCGCGGCGCATGCGCGGGATCGCGGATATGCGCCGCGAATGCGTACTGCAGCGCGGAGGTGGATGCCGGCTCAGGCGACATCGCGTGCTCGCGTGCGGTGTCCGGACTGGATCGAACGGATCGTCTCGACCTCGGCGATCAGTTCGGCCAGCGGAGGAAAATTGAAGTCGCGCTCGACCAAGGTCGGTCGCACGCCGAAGTTGCGATAAGCGCGCGCGAGCAGTTGCCAGACCGGATCGACGATCGGTGCGCCGTGTGTGTCGACGAGCAGATCCGGGGCTTCGACGTAGTGGCCGGCGATGTGGATGTAGGCGATGCGTTCACCCGGCAGCGCATCGAGGAACGTGCCGGCATCGTAGCCGTGGTTGATGCTGTTGACGTGGATGTTGTTGACGTCGAGCAACAGGTCGCAATCGGCCTCCGCGAGCACCGCGTTGATGAAGTCGATTTCGCGCATGCGCTGGCCGGGAGCCGCGTAGTACGACACGTTCTCGACCGCGATGCGCTGGCCGAGGATCTCCTGGGTGCGCCGGATCCGCGCGGCGACGTGATGCACCGCTTCTTCGGTGAACGGTATCGGCATCAGGTCGTACAGATGCCCGTCGTCCGCGCAATAGGACAGATGCTCGGAATAGATCGCGATACCGTGGGTGTCGAGCAGGCGGCGGATGCGCGCGAGCAGGGTTTCGTCGAGTGGTGCCGGGCCGCCGAGCGACAGCGAAAGGCCGTGGCAGACGAACGCATGGCGCTCGGTCAGCGCACGCAGCGCACGCCCGGGCTTGCCGCCGACCCCGATCCAGTTCTCGGGAGCGAATTCGAGGAAGTCGATGCCGGCGGCAGCAGGGTCGGGCCGGTCGAGATGGTTCTGCAGCGGGCCCAGGAGGGCCCGCCGCAGACCGAGTCCGGCACCTTGCGGCGGCGGGTGCGGACTTTTCACCGTCGCAATCAGCCGCGGATGCCGCCGCAGGAGCCTTCGGCACCCTTTTCCTTCTTGTCGCCGCCGCACGAGCCTTCGGCGCCCTTCTTGTGGTCCTTGTTCATCATGTGACCCTTGTCCATGGCTGCATGCATCGTGCCGAGTTCGGTCGCGTCGAGCATGCCGTCGCCATTCTTGTCCCAGGCCTTGAACTGGCTTTCGCTGAAGCCGCCGGCGGTCGCTTCGGCCATCGAAACCTTGCCGTCGCCGTCCTTGTCCATCTTCGCGACGCCACATTTGCCTTCGCCGCACTTGCCCTCGGCGGCGGCGAGCATGTAGCCGGCGGCGAGATCGCTGGCCTGGAAGGCGGGACTGGCTGCGGCAAGCTGGCTCAAGCTCAGCGAACCGATGAACGCGGCGCCGATTGCGACGCCGAGGGTGTTGCCGATCTTGCTGGACATTCGAGTGCTCTCCGTTGGATTGCGGGCGGGTTGCCCGCTGGTTTTGCCGGATGATCCGGCGATCATTGCCTGCTACTGGCGTACCTGCCATACACGCCGCGTACGGCTTGCGGACGCAACACCATTCGACAGCTTCGTATGGTCCCGCTATCCGCGCTCCGTCGCGTGAAATGATCGTTCCGACGATTGTTGCGCTGCAGTGACGCGCAGCGGCACAGGAGACCGCAGCGCGATCGGGAATCTTTCACGCCGGAAGCCTCCCGACCCGTGCAGATCACCAGGGACAATCACCGCCGCGCACGGGCGTCGGGTGCTCGCGGTAAAACCCGGCAACCGCGCGGTCGCTAGAGAATGCGCGCTACCGTCGATGGTGCTTCGGCTGCACCGGGGAATGCCAGCAGCGGCGGCGGGATCCTGCGCTCGCCGGCGAGGCTCCGCCGATCGCACGGCGCGCCTTCAATACGGTCTGGCCGAGCAGGGTGTCGGTCACGTCGACGCGCCCCCATACCGCGGCGATCAGTTCGTCGCGGCCGACCGCGCGATCGCGATGCGCGATCGGATAGGTGAGGCAGTCGAAAACCTTCGGCGACAGCGTGACCAGCACGTCGCTGCAGTGCAGCTCGCGCGCCGGGTCCAACCGGCGCACGAGGCAGCTCTGGCCGTGCGGCCCGGCTCAGGGTCCGTCGAAGCCGTCGCGGAAGATCACGTCGGAAACGCCGAGCGTGCCGTCGAAATTGATGTTCTGCGCGCGAATCGTCGAGGTACCCGCACCGTCGTCGCCGTCCTGCCAGGCGTAGGCGGCGAATCCGTTCGTGCTCACCGCACCGACGTTGCGGCCGGTGTAGCGCAGCGTCTTTATGTCGACCGTCTGCGACGGCCAGGCGAAATTGCCTGTCGCGTCGAGCGCGGCGACCGACACCGGCTGGTCCACGCGCGGGATCGCGCCGGTGACCCAGCTGGCGAGAAATCCTACCGGCGAGCGCAGCGCGACCATCTGCGAAATCGACTGGCTGCCATCGGTCGAATTGGCCGGAACGACAAGCACCTTGCCGGTATCGCCCCAGGTGCGCGCGCCGGTCGTGTCGATGCGTTGCGCCGAGACGCCGTCGTAAGTCTGCTGATTGAGCGTGAAATTGTCGCGCCAGACCAGGTAGATGCTGCCGCTGGCGGCATCGAAGATCGCACTGGTGTCGGTGTGGTCCTGTGTCGTGTCGGTGGTGCCGACGACGCCATTCGGATCCAGCAGCGGATTGCCGCCGGCATCCAGGTGCTGCACGCGTGCGGTAAAGCTGCCGCCGCTGAAGTCGTAATCCCAGAACACGCCACCGCCGCTGCCGTCGGCGAGGAACGGCGGGTAATAGCCGGCCTGCAGGTTGCCCTGACCGAACACGCGCACCGCACTGCCGCCGCCCCACGCCGGCGCGCCGTCCGCGGAGGCGAGCTTCTGCGCGCGCAGGATGCGCGTCGAGCCGGACTGGTTGCTCCATGACACGACCGCGTCGCCATTCGCGCCCGGCTGCACGCCGCCGAGCAATTTGACGCCGGCCGGCTGGTCCAGGAGCACGCCGTCCGCGGCCCACAGGATCGCGCCGTCGGCGTCGAGTTTCTGCGCGCGCACGCCGCCATCCGAGGACCAGGCGACGACGATGTTGCCGTCGCTGGCGACGGTGACGTAGGCGTTGTAGACGCTTTCCGTCGCGGTCGACACGTCGATGCCGTCCGTGCCCCAGGCCAGCGATCCGTTGCCGAGAACCTTGTTCACCGCGATGTGCTCGCCGGGGCCGCCGTTGGCGCAGCAGTTGAATGTCACGTAGGCATTGCCGGCCGTGTCGGCGGCCAGGCCGTAGTCGTAGGTGAAGCTGTAGCCGCGGTCGGCGACGAGGATGCCGTTGTGCGGCCAGAGCTCGTTGCCGCCGGCGTCGAGGCGCTGCAGGTGCACGTCGAATCCGGCGCCGATGTTGTCGAACCAGGCGACGAAGAAGCCGCCGTCCGGCGCCGGCACCATCTTCGGTTGCGTGTTGCCGCCGGCGATGTCCGAGATGATCAGGTTCGCAGCCGGGTCGGTGGACCATTGCGCCTGCGCGACCGACCAGCCGAGCGCGCCGGACAGACAAAAGCAGGCCAGTATCGGCAAACGTGTTTTCTTCAGAAGGGTCATCGCGTGGTTTCTCCCAGGTTGGTTTCGGTCGGAGGGTGCGGCAGGGTCGCAGGGTCGCCGGTTGATTTGCCCGCCGCGGGCAAGTCGACGATGAAGGAATCGAAATGGCCGGCATGCTGGCCCCAGCCGCCGATGCAGTGGCCGTCGCCGCAGACCGCGGTCGCCGCGGCCAGCGTCCAGCCGTTCGGGATCGCGATGCGGCGATCGTGCAGAAAGCGCTCCAGGGTCTGCACGCCGGCGTGTGCGGTCCAGACCGCGGCGACGCGTTCCGTTCCGCTGCCGAGGCTGCCGGCCAGCAGTGCACCGGCATCGTCGCCGGCGGTCAGCTGCGCCGCGGGTGCAGCTTGCGATGACGGGCCGGTCAGCATCGCCAGGCCCGCACCCGCGCTCCAGCGCCAGACGAGCGGCGCCCGATGGGCGTGGCGGCTGATGCCGAGCACGACGTCGCCGGCACGGTTCGCGCCGAGCACCTCGCCGCTGTCTCCCGCATCGATGATGCGCAATTCCCCGGCGCTCCAGAGCGCCGCGCGGCGAGGCGCGCCGGGCGGTTCGATCCAGCCGTATATGCGGCTGCCATCGGCGCCGATGCCGGTCGCGCGCGCGCCGTCACCGGCTGCTGCCGGCAGCAATTGCGGAGGTTCCCGCGGCGTCCAGGAAAATGCCGCACTGCGACTGTCGGCGGTGAATGTCAGGCCGACGAGGCACGGTTCGTCGGTGATGCCGAACGCGATGCCGAGCACGCCGCCGGCGGCCGTGGCGCCGGCGATGCCACTCATCGCGTGCAGCTTTCCTTGCGCATCCCAGTAGGCGGCGACTTCGCGCTGCATCGCATCCAGTGCGGAGCCGGCGACATAGTGTCCGGACGGCGATATCGCACGCGCCGAAACCGCGTCGCGCAGGAGTTCTGCGGCTTCTCCAGCGCGCCAGCGAAAACCTCCACTCGTTGCGCCGACGAGATTGCCGGCACCCGCCCGGCCATCCTGCGACAACGCGCTCAGCTGGCTGCCGGGCAGATCGAGGCCGACGAAGGACGCCGCGGCCCCCGCCGGCAGGGGCAGCAGGGCAAACACGGCGGCAGGCAGGCGGCAGCGCATCGGCACAGCCTGCGCCGGTTCCGGGCCGGCTGCTTGAACGCGGGCGGGCCTGCAGCTGAGCGGGGCCTGACGTTCCGCTGACAGCGCGTTGAAGCCCGCGCGATCATGCACTCACCAGGGCAGGCGCAGATCCCGTTCGCCGGCCAGCGCGCGGACCTGCGCCTGTGCCGCGTCGGCCAGGCGCCCGTCACCGAGCGCCTCGTGCAGCGCCGCGGTTGCGCGCGCCACGCGGTAGTCCTGATCTGCGTAAGGCGCGAGGCGCCCGACCACCGCGGTCGCCTGTTCGAAGTGCCGCTGCTCGATCAGATAGCGGATGTAGGCGACCCCGCAGCGCACCAGCGCGGCCGGCGCCCCATGGCGATCCGCATCGGCCAGCGCGGCGACGAAATGATCCGAGGCGCCGACGTCGCCGCGCGCGGCGGCCAGCTGTGCCTGGACGAGTTCGAGCACCATCGAACGTTCGCGGTCGCCCGCGGATGCCGGTTCCGCGCCCAGCGTGGCGAGCGCCGGCGCGGCTGCGGCGACGCGGCCGCCGCGCCGCGCCGCCTCGAGCAGAACGTAGGCGACCTCGGCGACCTGCACGTCGTCGCGTGCGGTTGCGTCGGCCGCGCCGATGCGCGCGAGCAGATCGCCCGCGGCGCCGGCAGCGGCGGCCGCATCACCGCGTTCGAGCAGCAGTTCGGCACGCAGCAGCGACGGTTCGGCATCCGCCTTGCCGCCCGGAAATCGCTGCAGAAGCTGGCCGGCCGCGGCGAGCTGTCCGGCTGCGAGCAGTGCGCGCACGCGGCTCGCGGCGATGCGTTCGACGAGAATCGGGTTTTCCAGGTGCGCGGCAAGTTCCGATGTCTGCGCGCTGCTCGCCAGCGCGCCGGCATGATCGACCAGCGCGAGCTGCGCGCCGGTCTTGCCGAGCAAGGCGGCCGCCAGGTTGTCGCGTACGCCGAAGCGCGTGAACGTCGCGATGGCGCGGTCGAATGCGCTTTCCGCTTCGGCATAGCGGCCGCGGTTGCCATCGATGATGCCGAGGTTGACGTCGACGCTGGCCGCACCGATGCCGTCGCCGGCGCGCTCGAGTTCGACGCGCGCGCGCCCTAGGTCTCCGAGCGCGGCGTCGAAGCGGTCCTGCGCGCCATTGGCGACGCCGCGCCCCATGTAGGCATCGCCGAGCAGGACCGGATCGGGCGTCGCGCCGGGGCGCCCGAGCGTTTCGATCGCCGCGGCATAGCTGCGCGCGGCAGCGCCGAATTCCTGGCGGCGCACGGCGACGGCGCCGAGCCCCATCTGCGCCTGCGCACGCACGCTGGCGGCAAGCGCGGGATCGTCGCCGGCCAGCGGCTCGAACAACGCGCGCGCGCTATCGAGCTGCCCGGCGCGGAATGCTATCTGGCCGGTGCGCACGGCGACGGCCGGCAGCTTGCGCAACGCGACCGGAGCAGCCTCGGCAAGGCCGCGTGCGCCATCGAGATCGCCCGCCAGCATGGCGGCATCGATGCGCTGCACGAGTTCGGTGTCCGCGGAAGCGCCGGCCTGCGCCGCCGCGACGCTGACCCCGAGGCTGGCCAGGAAGCGCGCCGTCGCCTGCGCGGTCGCCTCGAGCGGACTGGCGGCGTCTGCTTCGTAGCGGCTGGCGCCGCTGGCGTGATAGACGTCCAGCGTCATGCGCCAGCGTCCGGCCGTGAAGTTCGCGCGTGGTGCGATGATGTACGCCGCGTGCGTGGCGAGTTCGAGGCGATGCAGCTCGCCGGCATCGTGCGGGTCCTGCGCATCGTCGCGTCCGACCAGGGCCAGCGTCTGCGAACTCGGCAACACCTTGAGGCTGGCGTCTTCGCGCAGGCGCGAAGCGATGTAGTCCATCGCGCCGAGGCGGATCCACGCCGCCTCGCGCGCATCCCCGCTCACGTTCACCGGCAATACCAGCAGCGCATCCTGGGTGGCCGGCGTGCCGCGGACGGGACTCTCGCGCGTGTGGTACAGCAGCGCGCCGGCCGCGACCAGAACGAGCGCGAGCGCAAAGGCAACCGCGCCGGCGCGGAGCCCACGCCGAACGCGCGGACCCGACGACCCGCCGAGCGTGTCGCCGGCGCCGCCGGGGAGCACGGCAATGCCGGACTCCGGCGCAGCCGCCGGAGGCTTCGTCGCGTCGCGCGACCCGGGCGCTTCGGCGGTTTCGACCGCCTCGACCCAGCGATAGCCGAAGCGCGGGATCGTGCGGATCGCGCGCTGTTCGTTGCCGGTGTCGCCGACCGCGCGGCGCGCGCGCAGCAGGGTTTGTGCGAGCACGTCGTCGCTGACGTCGGCGCGGCCCCAGACCGCAGCGATCAGTTCGTCGCGACCGACCGCGCGATCGCGCTGGTCGATCAGGTATGCGATGCAGTCGAACACCTTGGGCGACAGCGACAGAAGCAGGTCGCCTCGATGCAGCTCGCGCCTGAGCGGATCGACACGGTACTCGCCGAAGCGATGGACGAAGTGGGACATGCGTCGAGGTTAACGCTTGCCGCCGCGCGCGGCCATGCGCGCCGCCCCTAGCTGACCACCAGCCAGGCGGCGAGACCCAGGAACAAGCCCATGCTGACCACGTCGGTCGCGGTGGTCAGGAAGATGCTCGATGCGGTCGCCGGATCCGCGCCGAGCCGTTTCAGGCCCATCGGCACTGCGGCGCCGGCAAGCCCGGACAGCGCGCAGCTGCCGGCCATCGCGACGAACGTGATCGCCGCCAGCATCAGTGATTGCGGATGGCCTTGATGATGCGCAAGCCAGAACATACCGGCGGCTGCGACGATTCCGGTCAACGAGCCGTTGAGGAAGCCGAGCCACGCTTCCTTCCACAGCAACGCGCGTGCGCGCGTGGGATTCATTTCGCCGAGTGTCATGCCGCGCAGGGTGACCGCGAGCGCCTGGCAACCCGTGTTGCTGCACTGGCCGGACAGGACCGGGATGAACACGGCGAGCAGCACGATGCGGTTGACCGTGCCCTGGAACAGGCCGACCACGCTCGCGGCGACGAACGCGGTGACCAGGTTGAGCTGCAGCCACGGATGGCGGAAGCGCAACGCGCGGCGCCACGGCGTTGCCAGCCGTTCCTCGCGCTCGACGCCGACCATCGCGCCGGCCTGCGCGCTGATCTCGAAAGCCTGTTCCTCGAACAGCACCGCACCGCGCACGACCCCGAGCAGGCGGCCGTCCGCGTCGCACACCGGATAGACCGGGTAGTGCCGGCGCACGACCTCGCGCATTGCGACGATGACTTCGGTATCCGGTCGCAGTGCGAATGGCTTGGCGACCATGATCTCGGCGAGGTGCTGGTGCGCTTGCGCGAAAGCGAGTTCGCGAAATGCGACCAGCCCGGTCAGATGGCGCACCGCGTCGACGACGAAGATGTAGGTGACCAGGGTATGCGAGACGATCGGGCGCAGGTTCGTGATCACCTCGGCCACGGTCGCGTCGGCGGGAAACACCGCCGGCGTCGGTTCCATCAGGCGCCCGACCGATCCTTCGGGCCAGTTCTGCCCGGTCAGCCACTGGCCTTGCTCGTCCTGACCCGCGGCGAACGCGATCTCGCGGCGGCGTTCCGCACCGAAACGGTCGAGGATCGCGACCGCCCGGCCCGGGCCGAGCCCGTGCAGCAGCCGTGCGACCGCCGGATCCGGCAATGGGGCGAGCCGCGCGACCGCGCCATCGGCATCGAGCGCACGCAATTCGTCGATCGTCACGGGTTGCGGCTGCATCGTGAGGTTCCACCCTGGCTGCACGATGCTAGCCGATGTGCGGCCGGACATATAGCGCGCCTGGCATTTGCGGCTGGGTGCGGTCGTGAGTCCCGTTCATCGCCTCTTTAGCATGCGCGCGCGACGATGCCCGACAATCCACTGAAGGAAGATCCTGCGATGAACAGAATCCTATCGATTGCGCTGGGCGGTGCCACGGCGGTCGCGATGGCAGGTTGCATTGCCACGCCGCCGCGCGCGCATTACGGTCGCGACTACGACGACGCCTACTACCAGCGCCGGGCGCAATACGACTGCTCGCGCTGCGGCGTGATCGAGGATGTCGGTCGCGTCTATGTCCGCGAGAACTCGACCGGCGGCGGCGGTGCCGTGCTCGGGGCGATCATCGGCGGCGTGCTCGGCAGCACGATCGGCAAGGGCGATGGCCGTACCGCGGCGACGGTCGGCGGTGCGGTCGCTGGCGGGTTCGCCGGCAATGCGATCGAGCGCAATTCGAACGATCGCGGCGATCGCGAGGCCTGGCAGTTCCATGTGCGCCTGGACAACGGACGCTGGGCGACCGTTACCCAATGGGACAACGACGATCTGCGCCCGGGCGATCGCGTGATGATTCGCGACAACCGGTTGATGCGCCTGCGCTGACGCGGTACGACCGGCAATCGCGGAAGGCGGGGAACTCCGGTCTCCCGCCTTCTGCCTTGCGCGAATTCGATTGATGCGGGATGTCAGCGATCAATTGAACCGACGTCAATTGATGCGGTAGAAATTGTGGGCGCCGATCGTCGCCAGCGGCGGCCCCTTGATCCAGTTCGGCGAAGCGGAATCGGCGAGAACGAAATGATCGGCGTTCGGCACGACGAACTTGCGCTGCCGGCGCGGCAGCGACCACATCGTGATCGCGCGCTCGGCGACCTGCCACGCCTTGCGCCATGCATCCGCGTTGCCGACCACGAAATTCTCGCTGGTGGTGGTGGTCGCGAACTGGCTTGGCGCACGCACCACGTCGCACACGCTGGATCCCCAGTGCCCGCGTTCGCGGCGTCGCATCGCGACTTCGGCGACCGCCATCTGGCCGACCTGGGATTCGCCGCGCGCTTCCAGATATACCGTCGTCGCCAGACAGATCTGGTCGGACGCCGGCTGCGGCAACGCAGATGCCAGCCACAGCAGAAATGCAAGTTTCATCGTGTTCGACCTCGCGATATCCATTGCAAAACCGGGCATCCTGCCGCGGTTTGCAAACAAACGATCGCGGCAAAGCCGCGCTAAGTTTGTCGCATCAAACACTCGCGTGTTTTCTGCGACGGCACATCCATGTGCCGAAGCGGTTTTGCAAACCGCTCTTTCGTTCACGACAGCGCGGCAAAAGAAGCGAAATCCGCACAGCCGATGAATGCGCCGCATGAATTCCTCGCTACGCCGTGCAGCCGCGTCGCGCGTGTTGCCGTCGATGTGATTGCAAAGCCTGCGGCGCGCGCGCGAATTCTTCGCGCTGCTCAACGCCTGCCGGTTCCGTCTGCCACCCCGGCAGTCGTTCCGACTTCGAAACAACATGTCGCTGCGGAATCGCAGCGGTTTCGATCCCGGCCGCCTCGGGCCGCGCGATCGTGTCGATACCATGGACACAAAAACGCCCTGACTGAGCAGGGCGCGGAAAGGAGCCTACGCGATCGTCATCCGCATGTCGCTGAACGGCCGACCCTCGTTCAGTTTCCCGTAAGGATCAATCAGGACCGGATTGTCACAACATGCAACGATTCACATGTGGCCGGAGTATACAAGTAAACTAAATATCAATTCATGTCGACATGCGCGCCGGAGGCTGTGGCCAGTGCCGGCCGATGCGATTCCGGCAGCCCGAGCACGGCGAGCATGCCGGCATGGTGCGGGTCGCGGGCGGCGGAATAGAGGACTCGTCCGATCGATGCGCCGTCCGCAGCGAGGATGGCGGCGCCTGGCGCCGGCATCTCGCCGGCGACGACGAGGCGGCACAGGCGGCGCTTGTTGCCGCCGCGGAAGTGCAGGCGTGCGGCGATTTCCTGGCCCGGATAACATCCCTTGTCGAAACGGATCGCATCGAGGCGCTCCAGGTCGAGCGCCTGGGCCACGAACTCCCCGGCAAGCGAGGCGGCAAGCAAGGGCAGGCCGGCCTCGATATCGGCCAGGCGCCATCGATCGAGCGCCAGCGGGTCGGTT
>JBIODY010000013.1:0-17053 GCA_044445505.1 Lysobacterales bacterium | reverse complement strand
GTCGATGTCGTCGATCGGGAACGCGTCGTCCATGCCGAATGTCGCGACCGCACCCGCGGTACCGGCGCGCGGTCCGTCCCAGCGTTCGCGCTCGGGATCGCGTTCGCGGCAGAACAGGATGCTCTCGCTGGGCTCGCGTCCCGGCACCAGCGCGAGCACCGCGTCCGCTTCGGCGAAGCCGGTCAGGTAGTGGAAGTCGCTGTCCTGGCGATACGGATACTGTGCATCGTTGTTGCGCATGCGTTCGGGCGCGGCGGCGGCGATCACGATCGCGTCGTCGCCGGCCATGCGCATCAGCTGCCGGCGCCTACGCGCGAATTCCCTGGGTTCGATCATCGTGGCCTGAGGCACCTGCGCCGGATGTTGCGAATGGCGCGCATTCTACGACAAGCCGGTGCGGCGGCAGTGCGATTCGATGCGGCGCGGATTCGACGCAGTCATATTCAATGCAGCGAGCGCGCGGATGAGGGCATGCCCGCGCCGGCTTCCCGGTACAGCAGCGCAGCGGCGTTGCGAGCGAAGTCGAGCAGGTCGGCCAGCGCCCGCTCATCCTCGGCCTGGTCGGTGAAGTCGAGGCGCGAGGCCGCGATCGCGGCGAAGTCGGCCAGGATATCGCTGGCGTCGGTGGGCAGGTCCATGCGTTGGTTCACGCCGGTCAGACCGAAACCGCCGAGAAACCCGCGACACCAGTCGATCAGCGCCCCGACCCGTTGCTCCAGCGCCGCGCCGCGCGGCGGCAGCAGCGGCGCGACGCTGGCGCGCGCCGCCTCGAATTGCGCAGCGCAGTTCCGGTACAGACGTTGCAGCGTTGCGTCGCCGGCCGCACCTGTGTCGGCATCCAGTTGCAGCGCGTCGAGCCAGCGGTCTGCGGCGGCATGGCCGCCGCCGCACAGGTAACCGGTCAATGACCCATGCAGTTCGGCGGGCGTCACCCCAAGGCGCAGGCGCTGAACGGCACTGACGGTTTCGGCATAGGTTTGATCGGGAGGCATCGGCAACCGCAAGCAGGAGCGTCCGCCGAAGTCTACCTGCCGTCCCGCGTGCATGGCGCGGTCGCCTGCGTTTGCCTACACTGCCGACACCCTGAATTCCTGAAGCCCGCACCCATGAGGGTTACCGCTTCATCAGCGGCCCGCTCGCGCCGGCGTCCGCGCTGGTGCTCCTTGCTGTTGCTGGCAGGCCTCGTGCTCCCGGCCTGCGTGCATGGCGAGGCTGTGCGTCGCGATTTTTTCTTCCAGACCATCAGCGCCGAACGCGGCCTGGCCCAGAACACGGTGACCGCGATCCTGCAGGATCGCACCGGGTTCATGTGGATCGGCACTTCGAACGGGCTGCAGCAGTACGACGGCTACGGCTTCAACACCTACGAGCGCACGGGCGACGGCCCGAACAATCCACCCGACGGGCCAGTCTCGGCGCTCGCCGAAGACGGCGACGGCAATATCTGGATCGGCACCCTGGCACCCGGGCTGATCCGGCACACGCCTGCCAGCGGGGTGTTCCGCCACGTGCCGGCGATCGGCGCCGGTGCGCCGGGCGGCCTGAGCAAGGTGGGTGCGCTGTTGTTCGATGCGCGTCGCGGCCTGTGGGTCGGTGCCGATGCGGGGGTTGCCCTGGTGGATCCGGCCAGCGGCGCGCTGAAGCGCCTGCTGCCGGTGCCCGCAGTGGCCGGTGTGCCGACGCAGATCCGCCAGCTGCGTCTGGACGCCGAGGGCAGCCTGTGGATCGCGAGCTCGGCCGGCCTGTTGCGCCTGGCGCCTGGCGCAGAGGCGCTGCAACGCATCGCCGCAGATTCGATCGACGACGCAACCGCGTTGCTGATCAGCCACGATCGCCATCCGTACGTGGCTGCCGCGAACGGACTGTACCGGCTGGCCGCGGACGGCTCCGCCGAACAGGTATGGACCGGCAGCTCGCGCTACGGGATCAATGCACTCGCCGAGGACGCGCGCGGCCGCCTGTGGCTGGCCGTCCCGCATCAGGGTCTGGTCGTTTTCGACCCCGCGAACGGGCAGACCCAGTGGCTGAATCCACGCGAGGATGTCCCCGGCAGCCTGCCCGAGGCCGTGATAGCGACGATGCAGACCGACCGTTCCGGCTTGCTGTGGATCGGCACCTTCGAGCGCGGCATCGCCAAGGTCGATCCCAACGGCACGCTGTTCCGCTACGTCGCCGATCGGGATCCGCGACGCGAGCGCACCGCGACGAACTACGTGCGCGCGATTTTCGAAGACCGCTCGGGAATGCTCTGGATCGGCACCGAAGGCGATGGCATCAAGCGCTACGATCCGGCGCAGAATCGGTTCGATTACCACACCGATCTGCTCAGCCCGGACGACAACAGCGGCAGCGGCTCCTCGCATGTCGTGGTGAGCGCGCTCGCGGATGCCGACAACGGCCGCCTCTGGGTCGGCATGCACGAGGGAGTCGCGCTGTTCGATCCGACCCATCACACGGTGTCGTACCTGCCGCTCGACCCGGCCGGCACGCACGGCCTGCCCGACCCCGACGTGCGCTGCCTGCTGGCCGGTGCCGACGGCGTGCTGTGGATCGGCACTGCGCATGGACTGATCGCTTACGATCCGCTCAAGCAGAGCTGGAGCGTGTATCGCCGCACCGCTTCGGAAACCGCGATCGGCGGTCTCGCCGACGATTTCGTGCTGGCGCTGCGCGAGGATCGAGCCGGCCGCATGTGGGTCGGCAGCATGACCGGACTGACCGTGATCGATCGCGCGCAGCATCGCGTGCAGGTGTTCCGCAACGACCCGAAAGATCCGCACTCGCTGTCCGTGAACCTGGTCAGATCAATCCTGGAAAGCAGCGACGGGACGCTCTGGGTCGGCACCCAGGCCGGCCTCAACCGCCTCGATTCGCTGGATGACGAACACGCCCGCTTCACGCGCTGGCTGCCGCGCGACGGGTTGCCGAGCGGGACGATCTACGCGATCGCCGAAGACCGCATGGGGCGCCTCTGGCTGAGCACCAACCGCGGTATCGCGTCATTCGACAGGACCGGCGGGACCTTCCGCGCCTATATCGTCGCCGACGGCCTGCAGGGCATGGAATTCAACGGCGGTGCGGTGGCCGCCTTGCACGATGGCGAACTCGCGTTCGGCGGCATCAACGGCTTCAACCTGTTCGTGCCGCAGGCGATGGCCGGCAGCCGGTTCGCGGCGCCGGTCGTGTTCACTGCAGTGCAGACCGGGACCCGTGATGCCCACGTGCCCGCGGGCGGCGGTACGCTCGAAATGGCGGTCGCCGACCGTCTGGTGCGTTTCGAATTCGCCGCGCTCGACTTCGCCGCACCCGAGCGCAACCGGTTCGCCTACCAGCTCGAGGGTTTCGACGATCGCTGGATCGAGGCCGGCAACCGCCACGAGGCGACCTACACCAATCTCGATGCCGGTCGCTACACGTTCAAGGTGCGCGCCAGCAACCACGACGGCTACTGGAACGAGCATGCCGCGACGCTCGCATTGCGGGTGACCCCGCCATGGTGGGACAGCCTCGCCGCGAAGACGCTGTATCTGCTGATCGCCGCGCTGGGCGCGTTTCTCGCCTGGCGCGCGCACCGCGGGCGGCGACGCGAGGAGCGCAGCTACCATCACGACCTGCAGGAACGCGAGGACCGCCTGCGCCTCGCGCTGTGGGGTTCCGGCGACGATTTCTGGGACTGGAACATCGAACGCGGCGAAGTCATGGTGACCGGCTCCGGCGACTTGTTCCGCGGCGTCTCGCGGCGGCCGATCGCACTGCCCTACGCTTGGTTGCGCCGGCACGTGCATCCGGCCGACCTGCCCGCGGTCGAGCGCAGTCTCGAGCAGCACATCAACCGCAAGACCGAGACGTTCGAATCCGAGCACCGCCTGCGCAAACAGAACGGCACCTGGGCGTGGTCGTTGACCCGCGGCAAGATCGTCGAGCGCGACGATGACGGCCAGCCGCTGCGCATGTGCGGCACCGCGCGCGACGTCACCGCAGAGCGCGCCGCGGAGCACGATCGCCGTGTCGCCCAGGAAGTCATCCGCAGCATGGCCGAGGCGGTTGCGGTGACCGACCTCGACTATCACTTCGTGACCGTGAATCCGGCCTTCACGCGCATCACCGGCTGGCGCCAGGACGAGGTCGTCGGCCAGCCTTCGGCGCTGCTGGACTGCTCGCAGCACCCGGCCGATCACTACCACGCGCTGCGCGACAAGGTCGCGCGCGCCGGCCACTGGCGCGGCGAACTATGGCAGCGGCGCAAGGACGGCGAGGAGTTCCTGAGCTGGGTCGAGGTATCGGAGGTGCGCGACGCGAACGGGGCGCGCTCGCATTTCGTCAGCGTGATCTCGGACATCACCGACCGCAAGCGCACCGAACAGGAGCTGCGCTATCTCGCCAATTACGATGCGCTGACCGGGCTGCCGAATCGCACCTTGCTCAGCGAGCGCATCGGCCACGCGATCATCCGCGCGAGGCGCAGCGCGCGGCACATCGCGGTGCTGTTTCTCGATCTCGACCGCTTCAAGCACGTCAACGATTCGATGGGCCACGCCGCCGGCGATCGCATGCTGAAAGCGGCCGGCAACCGCCTGCGCCAGGTCGTGCGCGAGGGCGATTCGGTCGCGCGCATCGGCGGCGACGAGTTCACGGTCGTGCTCGAGGACATCGGCGGCAGCGCCGAGGCCGAACGCGTGGCCGAAAAGATCATTGCCGCATTCGAGCAGCCACTCGAACTGGACAGCGGCCAGGAGGTCGTGATCTCGCCCTCGATCGGCATCAGCCTGTATCCCGACCACGGCCAGATTCCGACCGACCTGCTCAAATTCGCCGACACCGCGATGTACCAGGCCAAGGACCACGGGCGCAAGACCTGGATGGTCTACACCGAGGCGATGGATGCGGCGGCGCGGCTGCGCGCGACGATGATCGCCGCGCTGCGCAAGGCGCTGGAACGCAACGAACTGACCCTGGTCTATCAGCCAAAACTGTCCCTGCTCGACGAGCGCATCACCGGCGTCGAGGCGCTGCTGCGCTGGCGCAGCGGCGATCTGGGCAACGTCTCGCCCGGCGTGTTCATTCCGATCGCCGAGGAGACCGGGATGATCATCGAGATCGGCGACTGGGTCGTCGCCCAGTCCTGCGCGCAGCTGGCGCGCTGGCGCGAGGCCGGCATCCACGACATCACGATGTCGGTCAATGTGTCGGTCGCCCAGCTCCTGCGCGGCGACCTGATCCGGCGCCTGTGCGATGTGCTCGCCGAACACGATATCGCGCCGAACCAGCTCGAACTGGAACTGACCGAAAGCATGGTCATGGCGAACGCCGAACAGTCGATCACCACGTTGCGCAGGTTGAAGGCGATCGGCGTGACCCTGGCGATCGACGACTTCGGCACCGGCTACTCGTCGCTGAGTTACCTGAAGCGCCTGCCCATCGACACCCTGAAGATCGACAAGGAATTCGTCGGGGACCTGACCACCGATCCGGATGACGAAGCGATCACCGCGACCGTGATCACGATGGCGCATTCGCTCGGCCTCAACGTAGTCGCCGAGGGTGTCGAACGCGCCGAGCAGGTCGAGTACCTGCGCGAGCAGGACTGCGACGAGATCCAGGGCCACTGGCTCGCGTTCCCGATGCCGCCCGATCAATGCCTGGCGTTCCTGCAGGACCGCGCGCAGCGGCGCCGCGTCGCCCTCGACGGGGCCGGTTGAGCCTACCCGGGCTGCGGTGCGCAATGGCGCGCGTTTTCGGACCGGCGGCTGCGGAATTGGGGTGCCCATCTCCCGTGCAGCCGAATCCGGATGCTATATTCAGACCATGTCCGCGCACGAACAAAGCCTGCTCGCGATAGGTGATCGCCTCGATCGGCTGCTGGAACTGTGCCGCAGCCTGCAGGATGAAAACCGCAGCCTGCGCCACAGCCAGGAACAGCTGGCCGGCGAGCGCGCGCAGCTGCTCGCGCGCAACGAGCAGGCGCGTTCGCGCGTCGAGGCGATGATCATGCGCCTGAAATCGCTGGAGCAGAACCACGGATGAGCGCGTTGTCAGGAGCTTGGGCTGCGGAAAACCTTCCGGGCTGCAAATCCAGCTGCGCGGTCCATCTCCGCCAAGAGTTCTTTCCCCATAGAACCACTATGGGCCGGCGAAGCGTCGAAAATCTGTCCTCACGCAGCCGGAATTTCGCCTCGAAAGTTTCTACCGCCCAAACTCCCAGGGGAGACGTCGCGATGAGCGCCAGCGAGCCGGTCAAGGTCAGCATTCTCGACCGCGAATTCCTCGTCGCATGCACGCCCGACGAGCGTGCCGGTGTGCTCGACGCCGCACACTATCTCGATGCGAAGATGCGCGAGATGCGCGGCAATGCGCGCTCGGCCGCGCTCGATCGCATCGCGATCCTGGCCGCGCTCAACATCAGCCACGAGTTGCTCGACGAGCGCCGCCGCAGTTCGAGCGATTCCGCAAAGTTGGCAGAGAAACTGCAAGCGCTGCACGCGAAGCTTGAACGCGCCTTGCCTGCGTCCCTACAATAGCCACAGGTGTCCTCTGCGGTGCCCGGCAGCGCACTCTTACATATTGCCTTGTTCCTATTGACGACCCGGGACGACGAAACGAAAACCTGTGTGCATGTCCACCCCGCGTGGAAAGCCTTACGGTTGCGTCAGTCCTCCCACCTGATCCCTCTGGATCAAGGTCGTTCGATGCGCACCGACATGGCGGAGGACATCTTTATTTTTGCGATCCTCCGTGATCGCTTGAATCAAACAGCGGCCATCCTTGGCCGCACTTCTGTTACTTTTGCGATCATCCGTGATCGCATGGATCAAACAGCGGCCATCCTTTGCCGCACTTCTCAATAGTGATCTTTGCGATCGTCCGTGATCGCGTGGATCAAACAGCCCATCCATGGCCGCACTTCTGTTACTTTTGCGATCGTCCGTGATCGCGTGGATCAAACAGCGGCCATCCATGGCCGCACTTCTCAACTAACGGCAGGTTTCGACGGAAGTCGCCGCGCATCGTTTGACGGCCTGACGCATGCAATGCAATCCGACACTTCGCTGCCCCCGACCAACAACCAACGCCTGGCATTGCGCAAGCAGCTGCGGCAGCGGCGTACGGCGTTGTCGGCGAGCGAGCGCATCGGCGCCGCGCAGGCGTTGGTCGCGCAACTCGAACGGATCCCCGAATTCCTGACCGATCGCCGGATCGGCGGTTACTGGGCAGTCGCCGGCGAGTTGCCGCTGCTGGCGCTGATGGCGGGCTTGCGCGCACGCGGGCAGACCTATTGCCTGCCGATCGTCGGTGCCGATCGGCAGCTCGCTTTCGGACCCTGGCATCCCGGCGATGCGATCGAGGCCAACCGCTACGGAATTCCGGAACCCGCATGCGCGATTGCCGACCGGCTCGCGCCCGGCCAGCTCGATGTCGTGCTGCTGCCGCTGCTCGGCTTCGATCGCCGCGGTCACCGCCTCGGTTCCGGCGGCGGCTACTACGACCGCAGTTTCGCTTTCCTGCGCGGGCGCCGCGAGATCGGAACGCCGGTGCTGGTCGGTGTCGGCTATGCGCTGCAGGAAGTCGCCGCGATCGAGGCGATGCCGTGGGACGTGGGCCTCGACTATGTCGCCACCGAACGCGAACTGATCGACTTCACGCCGCCGCTATCATCGTGACGCGTCGCGGCTGCTAAAGTCCGCATTGTTCATCGCCTTGCTCATGGCAGGGTGTTGAAGAACCCCTGCCAACGCAATCCAGGGATGGATTGCGGAGGCGTGTCCGGGCATGTACCGGACTCGCTGAGCTGAAAAGGACAGGACAGCCCTTTTTCAGCAATCTGACAGAGCAGCGAGCCATGCGCTACTGGCTGATGAAATCGGAACCCGACGCGTTCTCGATCGACGACCTCGCGCGGGCCGGCACCGAGCCGTGGACCGGGGTGCGCAACTACCAGGCGCGCAACTTCATGCGCGATGGCATGCAGCCGGGCGACGGCGTGCTGTTCTATCACTCCAGCTGCGCGGAACCCGGCGTGGTCGGCGTGGCCGAGGTCGCCAGCGCGGCCTATCCGGACCCGACCCAGTTCGAGCGCAAGAGCGCGTATTTCGATGCGGCCAGCAGCCGCGAGAATCCGCGCTGGATGCTCGTCGACGTGCGCTTCAAGCGCAAGCTCAAGCGCACGATCACGCTGACGGAACTCAAGGAGCAACCGCGGCTCGACGGATTCGCGCTGATCCAGCGCGGTACCCGCCTGTCGGTGTTGCCGGTGACGAAGACCCAATGGGACTGCATCCTCGCTCTCGAGGCGTAGCAGCGGCTTGCGCCGTGATTCCCTCACGATTCGGAGGCACCGATGACCAAGGATGAAGAAAAGCGTCTGGCCGGACGCGCCGCGATGCGTTATGTCGAGGACGGCATGGTGGTCGGCGTCGGCACCGGCACGACGGTCGCGCATTTCATCGACGCGCTGGGCGAGCGCAGGCACCTGATCGAAGGCGCGGTGTCGAGTTCGGAACAATCGACGCGTCTGCTGCGGGATCGCGGCATCGCGGTACTCGACCTCAACGCGACCGGCCCGATTCCGCTGTACGTCGACGGCGCCGACGAATGCGACCCGCAGCGCTGCCTGATCAAGGGCGGCGGCGGCGCGTTGACGCGCGAGAAGATCATCGCCGCGGTCGCGGCGAGATTCGTCTGCATCATCGATCCCACCAAGTGTGTCGCCGTGCTCGGCCGATTCCCGCTGCCGGTCGAGGTGATCCCGATGGCGCGCAGCCATGTCGCGCGCCAGATCGTCAGCCGCGGCGGCCAGCCGGTCTGGCGCGATGGCGTGGTCACCGACAACGGCAACTGGATCCTCGACGTACACGGCCTTTCCATCACCACGCCGATCGACCTCGAGCGGGACCTGAACCAGATTGCCGGCGTCGTCACGGTCGGCCTGTTCGCGCGGCGTCCGGCCGATATCGTGCTGATTGGCGAACAGGAAATGCGCTGATATCCGCCTCGCCTCGCATCCGGGCAGGCGCGATGCGCAGGTCCGATATGATCCGGTCGTGCCCATCGGTTTTTCAAAACGGTCATGCGCAGTCAGCGCAGACGCATTCGATCCCGGGAGCTTGCATGACGATCGCGATCACTCCGTTCCAGCCATGTGCGTTGCGACCCAGGCCGCTCGCGGCCTGCCTGGCGGCCGCGCTGTTTGCCGCCGCGTCGCTGCCGAGCGTCGCGCAAACGACGAGGGATACTTCCTGGATCCGCGTGCGCACCGATCCGGCACAACGCATTTTTCCGCAGTTGCCATTTGCGCGAGGATCCGTACCCGCGCCCGGGGCGACGATCGCGGTGGCGAATTGCAACGACGATGGCCCGGGAAGCTTGCGCGCCGCGATCACGAATGCCGGCGATGGCGATACGATCGACCTGACCGCGCTGACCTGCTCGACGATCACCCTGCAAACCGGCGCGATCCAGATTCCGGTCGACAACCTGACCGTGATCGGGCGCAGTCACGGCGCGCTCGCGATCGATGGCAATGACGCCGATCGCGTCTTCGTCCATCCCTATGGCGGCGCCCTGACGCTGCGCGCGATGACGATCCGGGGCGGCCGCGATCGCACGACCGGCTTTCACGTGGCCGGCGGCGGCTGCATCGCGTCGGCGGGCTATCTGACCATCGACGATGCGGTGGTGACCGGCTGCTACGCGGGCGGCGAAGGCGCGTATGGCGGTGCGGTCTATGCATATTCGCTGACTCTTTCCCACAGCACGCTGTCCGGCAATGTCGCCAACGGCGTGCACGAGGCCACCGGCACTGCAGCGTTCGGCGGCGCGGCCTTCGTCTACACCCTGCAGTTCGCCGACAGCACGGTCAGCGGCAACCGCGCCGTGCACCATTTCAACGCCAGCTTCAACAGCTACGATATCGGCGGCGGCATCATCTCGGTGCACGGCGGCAGCATCGTCGACTCGACGATCGACTCCAACTACAGCCAGGGTCGCGGCGGCGGCCTCGCATCCTTCGACGATGTCGTGGTGTCCAACAGCACGTTCTCGGGCAATGTCGCCGCCACCGAGATCGGTGGGGGCCTGTTCCTGCGCTGGCCTTCGACGATGCAGATCGGCAACAGCACGTTGACTGCGAACCATGCCGGGAACGGCGGCGGCGGCATCTGGCTCGCGGCCACGACATCGACCATGCAGAGCAGCATCGTGGCCGGCAACAGCGCGGGCGCCGGCCAGATCGCCGAACTGCAGGATGCCGCGATGCTGACGCTCGATGGCGCCAACAACCTGATTGGCGCGAGCAGCCCGAGCATCACGCTGCCGGCCGATACCCTCGATGCGGATCCCCGACTCGCCCCGCTCGAACACGCCGGCGGACCCACCCGAACGCACGCGCTGCTGCCGGGCAGCCCGGCGATCGATGCCGGCAACAATCTCGCCGGCCTGGCGTTCGATCAGCGCGGCGATGCATATCCGCGTGTGTATGGTGCCAGCGCGGACATCGGCGCGTTCGAACAGCAGGCCCCGCGGCCGGGCGTCGTGCGGACGTCGGTGCCGACCTTGTCGATGTGGTCGCTGGGTTTGCTCGTCGCGTGCCTTGGCGGTCTCGGAATCGTCCGCAGGCGGATGGGTCAGAACAGCAGACGCGCGCCAAACTGCAGCTGACGATCGGTTTGCCCTTGCGGCAGGCCGGCCTGCACACGCTGGTTGCGGGTGCTCCGGACCTGCACGACTTCACCGGTCAGGCGCAGCCACTCGAGCGGTCGCCAGTTCAGTGCGAATGTGGCTGCGTTGCCATGCTCGCGAATGCGGCCGTCCAGGCTGCGCGGCATCTGCCCGGTCGAGAACACGTCGACGCGCAGCGCGGTTCGCCAGCTTCCGGCATTCCAGCCGGCGAGCAGATAGGCGGCGCGGAAATCCGTGGTCGAGCTGAAGTCGGCTCCCGGCGCGAACCTGGTCGATCCGGTCATCGCCTGTGCGAGCACGACGACGTCGCGCACATCGATCTCGGCGCCACCGCTCCAGAATTTCGTATGCCAGCTGAAGACAGGCGACGCCCCGTTGCTGTGGGTTGTCGGGTCGGCTTCGTTGTCGTAGTGCAGAACACTGACGCGAGCGCGACCGGGCGCACGCCAGGTGGCCCCGGCGTACCATCCGAGCCGGCCGTCGTTCTCGACAAACGGATTGAAACGCAGCGGTGGCGTCGCACCGAAGTCGAGCGCGTATACGTCGGGTTCGCGCACCCGGCTGCCGAGGCCGGAAGTCAGATCGCTGATCGACCAGCCGCGCGCGGCCAGCAGCTCACCGGCCGGATCATTGCTGCGGACGAGCGCCGCGACTGCTTCGAATGTCTGCGCTGCGCCACGCCACTCGAGCTGTCCTTCCGCGCCGATACTCCGGAACTCCTCGCCGATCCAGCTGTTGATAGCCGATGGAGTCAGCGTCCACGGACTGGTCCAGCCGATCGCTTCGTTCTCCAGCGAAATCGGCGGGAAGAACGCGCCGAGTTTGAGCGAGCCGCGCAGCGGCGTCGTCGAAACCGGCCGCCAACGCAGATATGCCTCGAGCAGCGAACCCGCATTGCGATCGCTCGTCGCGTATTGCACATCGGCGAGCGCGAGCAACGCCGAGGTCACTTGCCAGGTACCGACCAGGCCAGCCTGCGCGCACATCGACGCGACGCCTCCACCACCGAAACGCGTCTTGCCGAGTCCGCCATCGACCCAGCTGCGCTGCGCCGGCCGCACGACGAGCCGGCAATCCAGGTAGCCGTGCAAGTCCACATCCGCGGCGCCCGTCGTCCGCCCCAGTGCGAGCGATGCGAGCGCGACCGTCGCGCATGCCCATTTCAAGCGTGCGCCCCGAAGCGCGCCCCGCTTGCCGCGTGGGCGAGCAGATCCACGACCGCGGCCGGCGCAAGCGCCTCGGCGATCCAGTAGCCCTGCGCGTGATCGCAGCCGATCGTGCGCAGGTAGTCGAGCGCCTCCGCGGTCTCCACGCCTTCCGCGGTCACCCGGTAACCGAGCCGGTGCCCGAGTTCGACGATCGACTGCACCAGCGCGCGATCATCGGCATTCTCGGTCAATGCCTGCGTGAACAGGCGGTCGATCTTGATCTCGCGCACCGGCAACCGGCGCAGATATGCGAACGACGACTGACCGACCCCGAAGTCGTCGATCGCCAGCTCGATACCGGCTGCTGCCAGCCGCGTGAATACCTGCACTGCCGTCTCCGGTTCGCTCATCACCGCGCTCTCGGTGAGTTCCAGGACAATGCTGTTCGGCTGCGCCCGATGTTTCGCCAGCAACCCGGCGATGCTTTGCGGCAATGCCGCATCGTCGAGATCGCGCGCGGACAGGTTGATCGAGGTCCGCAACGGCTGTCCACGCCGTGCCCATTCCGCAGCC
This sequence comes from Lysobacterales bacterium, assembly GCA_044445505.1. Taxonomy (GTDB): domain Bacteria; phylum Pseudomonadota; class Gammaproteobacteria; order Xanthomonadales; family Rhodanobacteraceae; genus Dokdonella_A. Next base: position 4,658 of record JBIODY010000013.1, on the reverse strand, counting down.
TGGGCGATGCCCTGATCGAGCACCCAGCCGCTCAGGCGGCGGATATTCCCGGTGCGCTCGGCGAGTCCGATGAAGGTGTCGGGCAGGATGAGGCCGCGCGTCGGATGCTGCCAGCGCAACAACGCTTCCACGCCATCGATCACGTTGCTGGAAAGATGCAGCTTGGGCTGGTAGCACAAGCGCAATTCGGCATGATCGAGTGCCTTGCGCAGGTCACCCATCAGGCCGAGGCGTTCCGGACGATGCGGGTCGGTGACCGGGTCGTACACCAGCACCCGGCTTTCCGAACCGAGCGCAGTGATCAATGCGACCTCGGCACGGCGCAGCAGCGCGCCTGCTTCCCGGCCATGCCCGGGAACCAGCGCGATGCCGACCGCGGGTGCGGTGTCCAGCGAGACGTCCGCTTCCTGATACGGTGCGGCGAGCACGCCGAGCACGCGTGCGGCGAGCGCGATCGCATCGGCCTGGCTCGCGCCGCCGAGCCACAACGAGAACTGCGTGTCGGTCGCGCGCGCGACCGCGGCACCGGCGTCCAGCGCGCGCAGGCGCGCGCCGGCATCGCGCATGACGCGGTCGCCGATCGTGTGACCGATGGTCTGGATGATCTCGGGCAGGCGTTCCAGGCCCACCATCAGCAATGCCCCGTGTGCATGCGGCGCGTGCAACGCCTGCTGGAGCATGTCCTCGGCGGCCTGCCGGTTCGGCAGCGCGGTCACCGCGTCGTGCTGCGCCTGATGGCGAATGTGTTCCTCGCGCTCGGCGATCGCTTGGGTCATGTTCGCGAAGGCCGCCGCGAGCTGGCCGATCTCACCGCGTACACGCAACGAAGGCACCGGCGAATAATCACCCGACTCGATGCGCCGCGCCGTGCCGGCCAGCGCCTCGATCGGACGCGCGACGCTGCGCGCAATCAGCATTGATCCGAGCAGGCCGCCGCCGAGCCCGAGTCCGAGCAGTCCGCCCCAGGCGAGCGCGACCGAACGGTAGGGGCGCAACGCATCATCGAGCGAATACGCCAGCAACGCAGCGACCGGCGCCCCGCGCTCGGACTCCTTCAGGCGTCTGGCCAGCGCCACGTACTCGCGATCGCCGACCGTGACCACGGTCGGCCACAGCGGCAAATCGCGTCGCGCAGCCATCAACTGCGGTGCGATCGCCAGCGCGCCGCCATGTGCAATGTCCGTCCACTGTCCGTTGCGGTCGGCGCTGACCAATTCAAGCATGTTCGGCAGCGCGGACAACCGCTGCAGATTCGTCAGCATTGCGTCGTCAACCGGGATGCCCGCCGCGATCAGCGCGATGGGGGCGGGCGCGTAGACCGGGACCACGATCATCCAGTACGCCTTGCCGCCCAGTCCGACTACCGCCGCGGCGGGATGATCGAGTGCCGCATCCACCAGGTCCGGGAACGGGAATGACTGTCCTTCCGAGCTGGTTTGTGCGGTGTCGGAGCGGATCGAGCCGTCGAGGTCGATCAGCAGCATGCGTGAAGCGCCGATGCGGCGACCGTGGTTGCGCAGCGCCGACAGCACGGTGCCTTTGTCGCGTTGCGCGATGGCTGCGCGCAACGCGTAGTCGAGCGCGAGCACATGCACGTTGTCGGCGACCCGGTTTGCGATGTCGTCGAGCTGCCGCGCCACCGCGTCCGCACCCGCGGCGAGCTGGCGCTCGCCTTCGGCGATCACCCCGCGCCGGGCCACCTCGTACACGAGCACCGCCGTGAACACCTGCACCGCGACGAGGGTCGTCACGAACAGCAGGGCGAGGCGCAGGCGAAAGCTCACGGGTCAGTAGCCGATGCGTTCAGGGTCGCCGGCGCCGGCACGCGGATCCGGCAGCAACGTCAGCGAGAACCCGAGCGTGGCAACCGCGCTGTCCAGGATCACGGTCTGTTGCGGACCCGGCCGACCCGGCCGCAACTGCGGATGCCATACCTGCACCGTGTGGGGGCCTGCGGGCAGGTCGGCGAACATGACCCGCCCATCCGCGCCGGATTTGGCGATGTGTGATGCATCGGAAATATACAAATGCGCAATCATCCGGTCGTGGATATTGCAACCGACCGCGATCTCGCCAATCTGGTCGAGCGTGATCGCCGGCGCGCTGCGGCCCGGCGCGATCACGAACTCGAAGCTCTTGGCCGACGCGAAAGAATACACGTGATGGTGCGTGTGATCGCTGTTGCGGAATACGACCTGGTCGCCGGGTCGGAAGATCTCGACGTACGGAACGAACGTCTCGTGGCGCTGGTCGATCGTCTTGGTCACCGCTGCCGGCAGGGGTTGCGAACCGTCCCCCTCTCCACGCACGGTCACCACGGCGTCCGAAACAGCGCCGCCGCGAGCGTCGACAACGCTCACGACCAAGTCACCGCCGAACGCGTGCGCGCTGAGCAGCACAAGGCAGAACGCACTTCGATGCACGCTCATCGTCGCCCCGAGGAGAGCCGATGTGGGAGTCTAGCGCACGAACAAGCATGTGCCGTGCCAATCCCTACGGGACAAGATCACACTATCCCCGCGCATCCGCTCACGGTGCGGAACGCGCACGGAGCCTGCCGGCGGCACGACAAGTTAACGCACCGTAGCGTATACATGTCCGCGCACGCAGTTCTTCCTGCCTTCGGACGCAACGAGCGCTCTCGATCACGAGTAGCCCGCCACTGGCTTTCGCAGCCAGCTCGCTCCCGGTAGCCGACCCGTCATCCCGCACGATCCTGCGGGATCTGCCAAAGGCGTGCCCATGAACCCTTCCCGAGAGATTGCCGTACAGCGCTCGTTCGCCACGATAGAAACGTCCAGCAGCACCGCAGAGATCGGCGACGCGATCGGCATCGAGCAACGGCGTAGTGCATTCCGCATCGTGCCGGCTGCTGAATCGCCGCCTGGCGCATGCCGTTACGACCTGTGCATCGATCCCGCAAATTCCGCCGCCGCAGACGAGACCGCCAGATCCTTGCTGGGGTCGCTGCTCGACGCCGCGGACCGCGGGATGCTGAATCATTTCCGGATCGTGACCGGGACGGATCTGCTGCGCACGCGGTCCACAGCGACACCCCGGGCGTCGTTCCGGTTTCAGTCGACCGCGGGCTGGTCCGTGCCGGAACGCGCGGCCGCTTGCGTATTCCCTGACGACGACCATCGTCCTTGCACCTGCATCGACGGCTGCCCGCGTCCTTGCGATGGCGTCTGCGGTTGCCAGGCGTGCACGAAACACGCTGGCGATGCGGATGCGGGATGCGCCGGGTCCGGGAACGCCCGCGACGGCGCCGGACTGGCCTGCCGCGGCTATTGTTCGCTGGGCTAGGGACAGGCCGCGCTTGGGGATCATCGCCCGCTCTTCGAACACCGCCGAACGCCCGCATCGGAAAGCTGCGATCGTGCCTGGCCCGAGCGGAACGCGTCGGTGTTTTCCTACGTCACGCCAAGGGATTCTGCCGCATCGCTCTGGCGCGCTTCGCCGCAATATCCGTGCAACCCGCCGAGTCGGCGGCTTCCCGCCCGGGATGGAACCTGGATCGCCGGCCTGATGCCGACAACGATGCGGGACGACCGGTGCCGGAGAACGCGATGACCGAGAACGACAACCCCCTGCACGCGCTGTCGCCCGAGATGGTGCGCGAATACGCGAAAGACGCCTGCGCCAACCTGTGCGATCTGTCCCAGATGCGCCGTCGCGACGACCTGCGCGCCCGTGCCCAGGTCATCCATGCCGCGATCAAGACGCGCCAGCGCTTCCAGGCGCTGTACGATCGTGGTCGGGAACTGCGCGAGGCGCTCGAGCGCTTCAAGGCGCGGCGCGAGAAGGCGTTGCACAAAGCCGCCTAGACGTTTGCGCGGCTGGCGCGAGTGCGCCAAACAAAAACCCCGCCTGGGCGGGGTCTTTGGGTGGCTGGGGGACTAGGGCTCGAACCTAGATTAACGGTGTCAGAGACCGTTGTCCTACCATTAGACGATCCCCCATCGAGGGTCGGGTCGTGTCGGGTGCCGGTTCGCATGAATGCGATGGACCTTCCACTTCCCACGAACCGGATCGAATCCGGTTCGCCGCCCCTCCACTGACGAGGGGCTGAAAGATCGCAGCGGTCAGCGCTTCGAGTACTGCGTCGCGCGGCGCGCCTTGCGCAGCCCGACTTTCTTGCGCTCGACTTCGCGCGCATCGCGGGTCATGAAACCGGCCTTGCGCAGCGGCGACTTCAGCGCTTCGTCGTACTCGACCAGCGCGCGGGAGATGCCGAGGCGGATCGCGCCGGCCTGGCCGGTCATGCCGCCGCCTTCGACGGTGACCAGGACATCGAACTTGTCGTGGTTCTGGGTCAGTTCGAGCGGCTGGCGCACGATCATGCGCGAGGTCTCGCGGCCGAAGAACACGTCGAGCGGCTTGCCGTTGACGACGATGCTGCCGCTGCCCTTGCGCAGGAACACACGCGCTGCGGAGGACTTGCGACGGCCGGTGCCGTAGTTCTGCTGAGTTGGCATGTTGTCTATCTGCTTCTGTTGAAAGTCCGCACAAGGATGTGCGGGTTCTTGCGAGGGACTCGCATCATGTATTGATATCCAGCACCTGCGGCTGCTGCGCTTCGTGCGGGTGCTTCGCGCCGGCGTAGACCTTGAGCTTGCGGTACATCGCACGGCCCAGCGGATTCTTCGGCAGCATGC
>JBIODY010000012.1:0-17206 GCA_044445505.1 Lysobacterales bacterium | reverse complement strand
GGCGATGGATGCGTCCGAAATTGTCTGCGGTGAGTTCACCGGTCGCGCCATTCACGTAGGCATCCGGGTGCGCGATCAGCCAGTCGAGGTACGGCAGCAGCGCGTAGGCGTCCATGCCGAATGCGAACAGGCGCGCGCCGATGCCGTTCGCGCTGGCGATTTCGCCGGCGATCCGGTTGCGCTCCGGGCGTCCGGGAATCCGTCCGAACAACCACGGCGCGTCGCAGAATTCGAGGCCATCGAGATCGCGATCGAGGGTCGTGGCGGTGTCGCCGGAATAGACGTGCGAGGTCGCGAATACGGGCGCGTTCACATTGGCGATCTTCAGCTGCGGCAGCAGCAGCCGCGCCTGCTGCGGGCGCATGCTGATGAAGACCCCGCTGTCGCCCGTGCTGCCGCCGAGATCGGCGGTCGCCTGCGCGATCGAGGCCGCGTAGTTGACTTCCTTGTCGCGCAGGCGGGTCTCGCCGACGACCGTGCCTCCGGCTGCCTCGAATTGCGCGCGGAACGCACGCGCCGCACGCTCCGCCCAGTCCGCATCGCTGGCGATCACCGCGACGCGCGCGATGCCGCGCTCGCGCATGTGTTCGGCGACCTGCGCACCCTCGGCGTCGGGCAACAGGCCGAATTCGGCGCTGCCGGGAGGCGGCACTTCGCCGGTATCGGGATGGTTGAGTGCGAGCACGCGTGCACTCAACGTTTGATGGAACAGCTCGCCGACCGATTCGCGCTGCAGCGGTCCGACCACATGGTCGGCGCCGTCCGCCACCGCGGCGTTGTAGGCCGCGATCGCCTCCACCGGCGTCTTGCCCGAATCGTAGATGCGCACGGTCGGGCGACGCTCGGCGTTGTCGCCGAAATACGCGGTCAGGAAACCGTCGCGGATCGATTGCGAGATGTTCGCCAGTTGGCCGCCGAGCGGCAGCAGCAGCGCGACCTGCTTGAGCGGCTGGTAGCCTTCGGCTTGCATCGCGCCGTTGGCGCCGGGCTGCATCGTGCCGACCGGATGGCTCGGGCGCGGCAACACCCGCGCGAGCGGCTGGCCCTTGCTGCGCAGCGCCTGCTCGATCCATGGCCACAACCCATCATCGGCCGGCAGCGCGTCGCTGCGGGTTTTCAGGGCGGACGCATCGAGCCTGGCGAGCGCATCGCTCAGCTGCTTGCGGTTTTGCGCGGCATCGGCGCCCTGCAGCGAATGATCGAGCATGGCGCGCGCGTGCGCGGACGCGAATGCATCGCCGGCAGCGAGGTCGGCGCGCGCGCGCAACTCGAGCGCGCGGACGCGCAATCCCGACGGCAGATCCGCGCCGGCAGTCGTGAGCAGGGCCTGTGCCTGCGCCGCATCGCCACGCTTGAGTGCGATCTCCGCATCGAGCAGGTCGAGCCGCAACGGCTCTTCGCCATGCAGTCGACGCCGCTTGATGTCGCCGAGCGCGCTCGCCGCGCCATCGAGATCGCCGCGCTCTCGCAGCGCCTCCGCCGCGCGCAGCCGGTAATGCGCCGCGGCGTCGCCATGATGCGCGTCGGCGAGCTGGAGGAATTCGCCGGCGGCCTGATCGAGGTCGCCGTGTGCGTACAGTTGTTCGGCGTGATCGGCCTCGGCGGAAGGCACCGATGCCGGAGTCAGGTCCGCCAGTGTCGCGCAGGCCACGAGCACTACACTCAGCAACCCGGCAATCGCGCATTGCGCGATTGTCGCCAGCCGCCGGCATGCCGGCGTGGCGGCGATCGGGAAATCCGGCGGCCTGCTAAGGTTGCGAAGCTTCATGGTCCTTCCATCCGCTCGTGGCCAGCCATCGGCCGGCGGTCCGATCCGACCTCGCCGATGATAGCCGATCGGAAGCGTTGCCCGGCTGCGTGCGCGGCGCCGAAAACGTGAACAGGAGAAACACGATGTCTGCGAAAACCGGGCGGCTGTGGATCGTGGCGACGCCGATCGGCAACCTCGATGACCTGTCGCCGCGCGCTCGCGCCACGCTGTGCGAGGTTGCGGTCATCGCCGCGGAAGACACGCGCCATAGCGCGCCGCTGCTCGGCATCGCGGGCAGCCGTGCGCGCACGCTCGCACTGCATGAGCACAACGAACACGAGCAGGCGCTGCGCATCGTCGAGCATCTGCTGCGCGGGGAGGATGTCGCCCTGATCTCGGATGCCGGCACGCCCCTGGTCAGCGATCCGGGATACCGCCTCGTGCGCGCCGCGCGCGAAGCCGGCTGCGACGTGTCGCCGGTACCCGGGCCGTGCGCGGCGATCGCGGCCTTGTCGGCGGCCGGCTTGCCGAGCGACCGTTTCGTGTTCGAAGGTTTCCTGCCGGCTAGGGCAGCCGCGCGGCGCGAACGCCTGCAGGCGCTGGCGGCCGAATCGCGCACGTTGATTTTCTACGAGTCGAGCCATCGCATCGTCGAGTCGCTCGACGATGCGATGGCGGTATTCGGCGCCGCGCGCGAAGCCGTGCTCGCGCGCGAACTGACCAAGCTGTTCGAGACGATCATCGCCGCGCCGCTCGGCGGGATCGCGCAGCGCCTCGCCGCCGATGCGAACCAGCAGCGCGGCGAGTTCGTGCTGCTGGTCGCCGGCGCGGCGGGCGAGGACGCGGACCCGGTACTCGCCGAAGGCCGGCGCGTGTTCGCGCTGCTGCGCGAGGAGCTGGCCCCGGCACGCGCGGCGAAACTCGCCGCGGCGATCACCGGCGCGCCGCGCAAGGTGTTGTATGGGGGGTGAGGGGCCAGGGGAACGCTCGTTGCCGTGACGCTCGCCGGAACGCGTCCCTCGTCCCTAGTCCCCAACCCCTGGGCCCTATACACTCGCCGTGGGAGCCGGCCAGACAGCCGCGTCGCTTATCAAGCGCCGAGGAAAGTCCGGGCTCCACAGGGCAGGGTGCCAGGTAACGCCTGGGCGGCGCGAGCCGACGGAAAGTGCAACAGAGAGCAGACCGCCGAACGCTCCTGTCGTTGCGGAGCACTTGCCGGTCGCGAAAGCGGCCGGCCAAGTGCCTTCGCACCGCCGAAGGCGGAGACAGGAGGCGTGGCAAGGGTGAAATGGTGCGGTAAGAGCGCACCGCGAGTCTGGCAACAGACCGGCACGGCAAACCCCACCTGGAGCAAGGCCGAATAGGGGAACCATGACGTGGCCCGCGTCGTTCCCGGGTTGGTCGCTCGAACCGCACGGCGACGTGCGGTCTAGAGGAATGGCTGTCCACGACAGAACCCGGCTTATCGGCCGGCTCCTTCTTCCACCGTGATGGCGCGCCGCGCGCCGGTTCCGTTCGATGCGGAGCCGGAACGCGGCGCGTTTCGCGTTCGTGGGGCTGCGCTGAGCCGCGACGCGTCAGGCAACAGCCGCGAGTGTCGCGACGTGACCCTTTGTATACATTTTCGAAGCGCCGCCGACGGCCTGTCCGTTTACGCTTCAACGTGTTGCGAAACACTCCTCGTATCGACCTGAAGAACGGTCATCTTCCACCGTGCAACGCGGTGTGGATTGGCCGGCAAATCGCCATGATTTTTTCCCGGATTTTCCTTGACAGCCCGTAGCTTGCGGCCTAATGTGGATTCTGGTGGTTTTTTGTGGTGATTCGTGGCTATGTTCCAGGGCGAGACAGCCGTCACATTGGACGAGAAGGGCCGGGTAGCCATCCCGGTCGCCTATCGCGAACTCGTCGCGAAGGCCGGCAATCGCCTCGTGATCACCTACAACCCGTTCGAGCACGGCTGCCTGTGGATTTTCCCGGAAAAGGAATGGGAACGCGTGCGCGACGAGGTCAACGCCTTGCCGAAAGTGAAGAAAGTCCATCGCGACATGCAGATGAAGCTGGTCGGCGCCGCCTCGCACGCGGAACCGGACGGCAACGGGCGCATCCAGTTGCCCGGCAGCCAGCGCTCCGCGAGCGGCCTGGAGAAGCGCGCCGTACTGCTCGGCATGGGCAACAAGTTCGAATTGTGGGGCGAACAGGCGCATCTGGCCAAGATCCGCGAAACGATCGGTGAGGACCAGATCACGGAGGACATGCTCGAGCTGAAGCTGTGACCGGGCGCGCCACGATGAGCGCCATGCCACGCCAGCACGTGCCGGTGATGTTGGCGGAGGTCCTGGAAGGCCTTCGCGTGCGGTCCGATGGAACCTGGCTCGACGGCACGTTCGGACGCGGCGGACATGCGCGCGAAGTGCTGAAGAGGCTGGGTCCGGATGGGCGCTTGTTGTTGATGGATCGCGATCCGGAGGCGATCGCGAGCGCGCAGGCGGAGTTCGCGGGCGAACCGCGGGTGGCGATCCGCCATGCGAATTTCTCCGAACTTGGCGATTGGCAGGCAACGGAGGCGGGGCTGGATGGCGTTTTGCTCGATCTCGGCGTGTCCTCGCCGCAGCTCGACGATGCGGCGCGTGGCTTCAGCTTCCAGAACGAGGGTCCACTCGACATGCGCATGGACCCGACACGGGGACAGAGTGCGGCTGAGTGGCTGGCAGCGGCGCAGGAACAGGAAATCGCCGATGTCCTGTGGCGCCACGGCGAGGAACGGATGAGTCGACGCATCGCGCGGGCTATCGTGGAACGGTCGAGCGAACGCCCGCTGGCGACCACACTCGAACTGGCCGGCCTCGTCGTGAAGACGATTGCAGCGCGTCGAGGATACGTCCGCGAGCGCCACAAGCATCCGGCCACGCGCACGTTCCAGGCGCTGCGCATCCATATCAACGATGAACTGGGCGCACTGCAGCGCGGACTTGTAGCGGCGCGCATGCGTCTCAAGCCCGGCGGCCGGCTCGCGGTGATCAGCTTCCATTCGCTCGAGGATCGCGTGGTCAAGCAGTTCATCCGCGGCGAAGTCGCACGCCCGGTACGGCGCGGGTTGCCGCTGCCGGAGGTCGCGCCCGCGGCGCTGGCTGCGATCGGCAAGGCGCAGTTCGCGAGCGAAACCGAGATCGCCGCGAATCCGCGCGCGCGCAGCGCGGTGCTCAGGATCGCGGAGAAACTCGCTTGAGCCTGCGCATGCTCGCGTTCTCGATCCTGCTGCTCGGCGTCATCGCGAGTGCGATCGGTGTCGTCCAGGCGCGCCAGCAGAGCCGCCTCGCGTTCGTCGAGTTGACCCGGCTCGGCAACGAACGCGACGACCTCAACTTCGAGTTCGGGCGCCTGCAGATCGAGCAGGCGACCTGGGCCGAGAACAACCGCATCGAGCAGATCGCGCGCGGCAGGCTCGGCATGGTTTCGCCGAGTGCGGCGGCGACCGTGGTGATCAAGCGATGAACGCGCGCTTCAAGCCGGCCAATCCGCGCACCCGGCTGTATGTCGTACTCGGAATGCTCGGGCTCGCCTCGAGCGCGCTGGTGGTGCGGGCGGTCGACCTGCAGGTCGTGCGCAAGGATTTCTACCAGGAACAGGGCGACGCGCGTTACCTGCGCGACATCGACATCCCGGTCTCGCGCGGCACGATCTTCGACCGCAACGGCGAGCCGCTCGCGGTGTCGACGCCGGTGGAGTCGATCTGGGCGAACCCGATGGAACTGCTCGAGCACGCCGACCGCATCGGCGAGCTGGCGAATGCGACCGGCCTCGATGAGGAATCCCTGAAGCAGCGCCTGATCGAGCGCTCCGACAAGGAGTTCTACTACATCAGGCGCCACCTGAATCCGGACGACGCGCAGGCGGTCGTCAAGCTCAATATCCCCGGCGTCTACAGCCAGCGCGAGTTCCGTCGCTACTACCCGAGCGGTGAGGTGATGGCGCATGTGCTCGGCACCACCAATATCGATGACAAGGGCCAGGAAGGCCTCGAACTCGCGTTCGACCACTGGCTGTCCGGCGAGAAGGGCCTGAAGCGCGTGATCCGCGACCGTCTCGGCCACGAGGTCGAGAACGTCGAGCTGATCAGCGAGGCGCAGCCCGGCCGGGACCTGACCACCTCGATCGACCGGCGCATCCAGTATCTGGCGTACCGCGAGCTGAAGGCGGCGCTGCAGGAGCATCACGCCTCGTCCGGTTCGATGGTGATTCTCGACGTGCCGACCGGCGAGATCCTGGCGATGGTCAACCAGCCCTCGTTCAATCCGAATTCGCGCGAGCGCATCGATCCGGCCTACAAGCGCAACCGTGCGGTCACCGATGTCGTCGAACCGGGTTCGACGATGAAGGCGTTCACGATCTCGGCCGCGCTCGAGAGCGGCAAGTGGAAGCCGCATACGCCGGTCGACACCAATCCCGGCTGGATGACCCTGTACGGCTACAAGATCAGCGACGTGCACAACAAGGGACTGATGGACGTCACCGGGGTCATCACCCACTCGAGCAATGTCGGCGCCGCGAAGATCGCCGCGACCATGACGCGCGAGCACATGTACGACGTGTACCGGCGGTTCGGCTTCGGCGAGGTCACCCACAGCGGTTTTCCCGGCGAATCGCCGGGCTATTTGCCGATCTCGAAAAGCTGGGGGCCCGTCGAGCAGGCGACGATCGCCTACGGCTACGGCGTCAGCATGACTCCGTTGCAACTCGCGCGCGCCTATGCCGCGCTCGCCGATGACGGCCGCCTGCACGAACCGACCTTCGTCAAGGGTGCGCACACCGAGGCCCGCGCGGTGATCGATCCGGCGATCGCGGCGAGCCTGCGCACGATGCTCGAAACCGTGGTCAGCCGCGAAGGCTCCGGCCTCAAGGCCGCGATCGCGAATTATCGTGTCGCCGGCAAGACCGGTACCTCGCGCACCGCAGTCGGCGGCGGCTACCAGAAGAAATACATCTCGCTGTTCGCCGGCATGGTGCCGGCGAGCGCGCCGCGCCTGGTCGGGGTGGTCGTGATCCACGATCCGCAGGGCGCGTACTACGGCGGGCTGGTGTCCGCGCCGGTATTCAGCACGGTCATGGACGGCGCGCTGCGCCTGCTCGACGTGCCGCCCGACGATGTCCAGAACTGGTACACCGCCGCGCCCGCTGCCGGGCGCAGCGTACGTCCGACCCGGCAGGCGCCCGATGGCGCGTCCGACGAGGCGAACTACGCAGAGGGCGTACCCGAATGACGACCCGTCGCACGATGAGCGTGCGCGACCTGCTGCAGGGTCGCGGCGATGCCGGCGTCGCCGGCGACATCGTCGTGCACGGGCTCAGCCTCGATTCGCGACGCATCGAATCCGGTTACGCGTTCGTCGCGCTGGCCGGCGCACGTGCGCACGGCATCACGTTTGCCCCGGCGGCGTCGGCACGCGGCGCTGCGGTGATCCTGGCGGAGCCGGGACCCGCAGCGTCCGTGCCCGGCGTCGTCGCCTCGTCGGCAATCGCGCGGAAGCCGGAGATTCCGGTGGTGTGGGTCGATGGATTGCGTGGCGAACTCGGCGCGATCGCCGCGCATTTCTTCGGTGAGCCTTCGCGTGCGCTCGACGTGATCGGCGTGACCGGCACGAACGGGAAGACCTCGACCGTGCAGCTGCTGGCGCAGGCCCTGCATCACGCAGGCAGACGTGCCGCGACCATCGGCACACTCGGTGCTGGCCTGTATGCCGCAATCCGCGAAGGCGAACGCACCACGCCCGATGTGATCACCGTGCATGGCCTGCTCGCGGATTTTCGCGACGCGGGCGCGAGCCATGTCGCGATGGAGGTTTCCTCGCACGCACTCGATCAGGGCCGCGTGAATGCGGTCGCGTTCGATCTCGCGGTGTTCACGAACCTGACCCGCGATCACCTGGACTACCACGGCACGATGGCCGCGTACGGCACCGCCAAGCAGCGCCTGTTCACATGGCCCGGCCTCGGCGCCGCGATCGTCAATATCGACGATGCGTTCGGCCGCGCGTTGCTGGCGACGATTCCAGCGCATGTCACGCGCCTGCGCTACGGCATCGAACGCGACGCTGCCGAGATCGTCGCGCGCGCGATCGAAACCGGAGCGTCCGGGCTGGCCTTTCATCTGCTGACGCCATGGGGCGAGGGCAGGATCGCGACGCGCCTGCTCGGCCGCTTCAATGTCTCCAACCTGCTCGCCGTGGCGGCCTGCCTCGGCCAGCTCGGACTCTCGTTTGCGGAGATCCAGCGCACGCTGGCCGCGCTCGAACCGGTGCCCGGGCGCATGAACCGCCTCGGCGGGGCCGGCGCGCAGCCGCTGGTCGTCATCGACTACGCGCACACGCCGGATGCGCTCGAGCAGGCCCTGGCGAACCTGCGTGCGCATTGCAGCGGGCGCCTGATCTGCGTGTTCGGCTGCGGCGGCGAACGCGACGCGGGCAAGCGCCCCGAAATGGGCGCGATCGCCGAGGCGCTGGCCGACCGCATCATCGTGACCGACGACAATCCGCGCGGCGAGAACGGCGACGCGATCGTCGAGCAGATCCTCGCCGGTCTCGACCGGCCGCTCGCCGCGACCGTGATGCGCGATCGCGCGGCTGCAATCGTGCAGGCGATCGGCTCCGCGCAGCCGGGCGATATCGTGCTGGTTGCAGGCAAGGGTCACGAGCAAACCCAGGAAACTGCCGGAGCCAGGCGTCCGTTCGATGATCTGGCGATCGCGCGGCACGCGCTGGAACAGCGCACATGCTGATGCTCGCCGACATCGCACGCTGGAGCGCGGGCCGCCTGCACGGAACCGATCGCGCGATCGAGACGGTCTCGACCGACACCCGCACCCTCGAGCGCGGCGCGCTGTTCGTCGCATTGAAAGGCGAGCGCCACGACGCGCACGATTTTGCCGCGCTTGCGGGTGAACGCGGCGCCGCGGCACTGCTGGTCGCGCGCGAGCTGCCGCTCGATCTGCCGCAGGTGATCGTCGCCGACACCCTGGTCGCGCTCGGCGAAATCGCGCGCGCGGTGCGCCTGCGCAGCCGCGCCCGCGTCGTCGGCATCACCGGTTCCAACGGCAAGACCACCGTGAAGACGCTGGTCGCCTCGATCCTTGCGTTGCACGGCCGTACGCACGTCAACGCGGGCAATTTCAACAACGAGATCGGCCTGCCACTGACCCTGCTCGCGATGCCGGCGGACAGCGACTACGCGGTGCTCGAGATGGGCGCCGGCAAACCCGGCGACATCGCCTATCTCGCCGCGATCGCGCAGCCGGATATCGCGTTGGTCAACAACATCGCCGCCGCGCATCTCGAACGCATGGGCACGCTGCAGGGCGTCGCCGAGACCAAGGGTGCGATCTATCGCGCACTGCCGCCCGACGGGGTCGCGATCATCAATGCGGACGACGCATTCGCGGAATATTTCGCGGTGCTGGCCGCGCCACGCCGCGTGCTGAGCTTCGGTCTGCTGAAGCGTGCCGACATCAGCGCGAACACCGATCCGGAAGCGAACGCGGCGGGGCGTTTCCGCCTGTTGATGCCCGGAGGCAGCAGCGAGATCGCGTTGCGGTTTCCGGGCCGTCACAACGTGATGAACGCGCTCGCGGCGAGCGCGGTCGCGTTCGCACTCGGCGTGCCGTCGGCGACGATCAAGGCCGGCCTCGAATCCGCACCGGGTGTTGCCGGCCGCCTGCTGCGCCAGGCGCATGCCTCCGGCGCGATCGTGATCGACGACAGCTACAACGCGAACCCGGGTTCGTTCGCAGCGGCGATCGCGACGCTCGCCAGCGAATCCGGCGAGCGCGTGCTGGTCATCGGCGACATGGCCGAGCTCGGCAGCGACGCGGAGCGGTTGCACGCGGACATCGGCGCGCTGGCCAAGCGCAGCGGCATCCAGCGTCTGCATGGCGTAGGCCGGCTCAGCGCAGCTGCGGTGGATGCGTTCGGCGGCGGCGCGCGGCACTACGCCGACCAGGCCGGATTGATCCAGGCGCTGCGTGCCGAATTGCGCAGCGGCGTCGTGCTGCTGGTCAAGGGCTCGCGTTCCTCGGCGATGGATCGCGTCGTCAGCGCCTTGCACGGCGACGCAAACGGCAATGGAGGCGCGCGTCATGCTGCTTGAACTCGCCGAGCTGCTGAAGGGCTGGATCAGCGGTTTCCATCTGTTCCAGTACCTGACCTTCCGCGCGATCATGAGCACCCTGACCGCGCTCGCGGTGTCGCTGCTCGCAGGACCTGCGATCATCCGCAAGCTAGCCGCGGTCAAGGCCGGCCAGGTGATCCGCAGCGACGGCCCGCAGTCGCATCTGCACAAGGCCGGTACGCCGACCATGGGCGGCGCGTTGATCATCGCCTCGATCGCGGTGGCGACCCTGCTCTGGGCGGATCTGCGCAACCGCTACGTGTGGCTCGTGCTCGGCGTGCTGATCGCATTCGGCGCGATCGGTTTCTACGACGACTACAGGAAGCTGGTGCGCCGCGACAGCCGTGGCCTCGCCGCGCGCTGGAAATATTTCTGGCAGTCGGTGTTCGGCCTGGGGGTCGCGTTGTTCCTGTACTTCACCGCGGATACGCCGGCCGCGACCACGTTCTATCTGCCGCTGATCAAGCACGCGCAGGTGCCGCTCGGCAATGTCGCGGCTCTCGCCGCCGCATCGCCGTGGCTGAGCGGTCTCGGTGCCGCGGCGTTCATCGGGCTCGCCTATTTCATCGTGGTCGGGTTCTCCAATGCGGTGAACCTGACCGACGGTCTCGACGGCCTCGCGATCATGCCGAGCGTGCTGGTCTCGACCGCGCTCGGCGTGTTCGCGTATCTGGCCGGCAACAAGGTGTTCTCCGAATACCTCGGCATTCCGGCGATCCCGGGCGCCGGCGAACTCGCGATCTTCTGCAGCGCGCTCGGCGGCGCGGGTCTGGGCTTTCTCTGGTTCAACACCTACCCGGCGCAGGTGTTCATGGGCGATGTCGGCGCGCTCGCGATCGGCGCCGCGCTCGGTTGCGTCGCGGTGATCGTGCGCCAGGAAATCGTGCTGCTGATCATGGGCGGCGTGTTCGTGATGGAAACCGTGTCGGTGATGCTGCAGGTGGCGAGCTTCAAGCTGACCGGCAAGCGCATCTTCAAGATGGCGCCGATCCATCATCACTTCGAACTCAAGGGCTGGCCGGAGCCGCGCGTGATCGTGCGCTTCTGGATCATCAGCGTCGTGCTGGTGCTGATCGGCTTGGCGACGCTCAAGGTGCGCTGATGTCCAGACTGATTCCAACCTCATCGCGACCGGCCCTCATCCCACCACTTGCTCCACAAGTGGTCCTCCCCTCTCCCGCTGCGCGGGCGAGGGACGGTGGTGCGACAGCATTGCGCTTGGCCCTCACCCCACCACTTGCTCCGCAAGTGGTCCTCCCCTCTCCCGCTGCGCGGGCGAGGGACGGTGGTGCGACGCCATTGCGCTTGGCCCTCACCCCACCACTTGCTTTGCAAGTGGTCCCCCCCTCTCCCGCTGCGCGGGCGAGGGACGGTTGTTGGCAGCCTTCGGCTGCCAGACTTTCCATGGGGGTGCGCTGATGCTGCTGTTCAACTACAACGAGGAAGCGCAGGCGACGCGGCTCGGCGATGCGAAGGGTCGCTACGACCTCGGCCTGATCCTCGCCGCGATGACCCTCGCCGCGCTCGGCGTGGTCATGGTCGCATCGAGCTCGATCGCGGTCGCTGACGGCCAGCACGTCGGCGCGTTCTACTACCTCGAGCGCCATCTGGTGTTCCTGGCGCTCGGCCTCGGCGCTGCGATCGTGATGGCGCACATCGAGCTCGACTGGATCGAGCGCCATGCGCCGCTGCTGCTGCTCGGCGGCGTGGTCCTGCTGCTGCTGGTCTTCGTGCCGCTGATCGGCATTCGTGTCAACGGCGCGCGGCGCTGGATCCGGCTCGGTTTCGTCGGTTTCCAGTCGGTCGAGGCGGTGAAACTCATCCTCGTCGTCTATATGGCGAGCTATCTCGTGCGCCATCGCGACAACGTGCAGGCGAAACTGTTCGGCGTGATCAAGCCACTTGGCATCGCCGGGTTGCTGGTCGGCATGCTGCTGCTGCAACCGGATTTCGGCAGCGCGATGCTGCTGATGGCAGTCACCCTCGGCATGGTCTGGATCGGCGGCGCACGCGTGCGCAATCTCGCCCTGCTCGGTGCGGTCGCAACGCCGCTGCTGGCCGGTGCCGCGTTGAGCCAGGACTACCGCGTCAAGCGTCTGACTTCGTTCCTCGATCCGTGGGCCGATCCGTTCAAGGACGGCTTCCAGTTGACCCAGGCGCTGATCGCGATCGGCCGCGGCGAATGGTTCGGGGTCGGTCTCGGCGCGTCGGTGCAGAAGCTGTTCTATCTGCCCGAGGCGCACACCGACTTCATCCTCGCGGTGATCGCCGAGGAGCTCGGCCTGGCCGGGATCGTGCTCGTGCTCGGCCTGTTTGCATGGCTGGTCGGGCGCGGCTTCGTGATCGGCCTGCACGCGATCGAGCAGAACCGCCGCTTCGCCGGATATTGCGCGTTCGGTGTGTCGCTGATGATCGCGCTGCAGGCGTTGGTCTCGATCGGGGTGAACCTCGGCGTGTTGCCGACCAAGGGCTTGACCCTGCCGTTGATCAGTTCCGGCGGATCGAGCGTGATGATGACCTGCGCGATGATCGGCCTGCTGGTGCGGGTCAGCTACGAGGTCAGCCGCGCCGACAACGCGATGCTGCAGGTGATCGCCGAACGCCAGCTCGCCGAGGTGCGCCCATGAGCGCAGTGGTGCCGAATGCGAACAGGCCGGTACTCATCATGGCCGGCGGCACCGGCGGGCATATCTTCCCGGGCCTGGCGGTCGCCGCCGAGCTTGCCGCGCGCAGGATTCCGGTGATCTGGCTCGGCGCCGAAGGCGGTCTCGAAACCCGCCTCGTGCCGCGCCAGCGCATTGCGCTCGAAACGCTGCGCATCGGCGGCATGCGCGGCAAGGGACTGCTCACGCTGTTGCGCACGCCGTTCCGCCTCGCGCGCGCGATCCTGGGCGCGCGTGCGCTGCTGAAACGGCACGCGCCGCGCAGCGTGCTGTCGATGGGCGGCTATGCGGCCGCGCCCGGTGGCATCGCGGCTCGGCTCGCGCGCATTCCGCTCATCGTGCATGAGCAGAACAGCATTCCCGGGGTGACCAATCGCCTGCTCGTGCGGTTTGCCGCTCGTGTGCTGACCGGCTTTCGCGAGGTGTTTCCCGGCGCGGAATGGGTCGGCAACCCGGTGCGTGCATCGATTTCCGCGTTGCCGGCGCCGGCCACGCGCTATGCCGGACGCGCCGGTCCGTTGCATCTGCTCGTGCTCGGCGGCAGCCAGGGCGCGCAGAGCCTCAACAGCGCGCTGCCGGAAGTGCTGCGCCGTCGCGGCAGCCATCTGGCGTGTGTCGTGCGCCACCAGTGCGGCGAGAAGCATTTCGACAAGGCGCGTGTGGCATACCTGAGCGCAGGCATCGAGGCCGAAGTCGTGCCGTTCGCGGACGACATGGCCGAAGCCTATGCGTGGGCGGACTTGGCGATCTGCCGCGCCGGTGCATTGACCCTGGCCGAACTCGCCGCCGCGGGCGTGCCGGCGATCCTGGTGCCGTTTCCGCACGCGGTCGACGATCACCAGACCCGCAACGCCGAAGCGATGGTCGAGGCCGGCGCCGCGCGCCTGGTCCCGGAGGGCGACGATTTCGTCAAGCGCCTCGGCGCTGCGTTCGAGGAACTCGGCGATCGTGCGCGTCTGCTGAAAATGGCCGAAGCCGCGCGCACCCAGGCCAAGCCGCACGCTGCCGGACGCATCGCCGATGTCTGCCTGGAGGTCGGCGCATGACGCCGGTTCGCCTCAAGCAGCATGGCGACATCATGCAGGACTTCCGGCGCGTGCACTTCGTCGGTATCGGCGGCGTCGGCATGAGCGGGATCGCCGAGGTGCTGTGCAATCTGGGTTACTCGGTGTCGGGCTCGGACAAGGTCGACAGTGCAACCACGCGGCGCCTCGCCGGTCTCGGTGCGCGCATCGACCGCGGACATGCCGCGGCGAATGTCGCCGCAGCCGACGTGCTGGTCGTGTCGAGCGCGATCAGGGCCGACAACCCCGAATTGATGGCCGCGCGCGAACGGCGCATCCCGGTCGTGCCGCGCGCGGAGATGCTCGGCGAGCTGATGCGTTTTCGCCGCGGCATCGCAGTCGCGGGCACCCACGGCAAGACCACCACGACCAGCCTGACCGCGAGCGTGCTCGCCGAAGCGGGTCTGGATCCGACCTTCGTGATCGGCGGCCAGCTGATCGCGGCCGGCGCGAATGCGCGGCTCGGCACCGGCGAATACCTGGTCGCCGAGGCGGACGAATCCGACGGCTCGTTCCTGCTGTTGTCGCCGGTACTCGCGATCATCACCAACATCGACGCCGATCATCTCGAGAATTACGACGGCGATTTCGAGCGCGTGAAGAAGGCGTTCGCCGACTTCCTGCACCGCCTGCCGTTCTATGGGGTCGCCGTGCTGTGCGTCGACGACCCGGAAGTCGCCGCGCTGGCGCGCGAAACGAACCGGCGCGTGCTGACTTACGCTATCGACGAGGCCGCCGCGGATCTGCGCGCCTCCGATCTGCAGCAGGTCGGCACCTCGACGCGATTCACCCTGCATCTGCCGGACGGCGGTCCGGCCATGCCGATCACGCTGAACCTGCCCGGGCGCCACAACGTGTTGAATGCGCTGGCAGCCTGCGCGGTCGGCTGGCAACTCGGCGTGCCGCCGGACGCGATGCGGCGCGCGCTGGCGAAATTCGAAGGCGTCGGCCGGCGTTTCCAGATGCGCGGCGAAATCGCGCTGGATGCGGGCACGGCGATGCTCGTCGACGATTACGGCCATCATCCGCGCGAACTCGCCGCGGTGTTCGCGGCAGCGCGCGCGGGTTGGCCGGCACGTCGTCTCGTCGTCGCGTTCCAGCCGCATCGCTACTCGCGCACGCGCGACCTGCTCGACGATTTCGCGAACGTGCTGGCCGAAGTCGATGTGCTCGTGCTGACCGAGGTCTATCCGGCCGGCGAGGCGCCGATCGCAAACGCGGACGGCCGCGCGTTGGCACGTGCGGTGCGCGCGCGTGGCAAGGTCGATCCGGTGCTGGTCGAGCATCCGCGCGATCTGCCGGGCGCATTGGCGCCGCTGGTCGCCGACGGCGACCTGCTGTTGCTGCTCGGCGCCGGCGATATCGGCGCGGCGGCGCTGGAGATCGCCGCGCGCGGCCACCTGCGCACGGAGGACGATCGATGAGGATCGCCGATGCCAGGCAGTTCGGCCGCGTTGCGGTGGTGATGGGCGGCCAGTCCGCGGAACGCGAGGTCTCGCTCGACTCCGGCCGCAACGTGCTTGCCGCACTGCGCGCGAAGGGCGTCGATGCGCACGCGGTCGATGGCATCCCGGCCCTGCTCGATGCGCTGCGCGCCGGTCACTATGCGCGCGTGTTCAACATCCTGCACGGCCAGCACGGCGGCGGCGAAGATGGCGTTTTGCAAGGCGCGCTGGAGTCGCTGCATGTGCCGTATACCGGCTCCGGCGTGCTCGGTTCGGCGCTGTCGATGGACAAGGTGCGCAGCAAGCAGGTGTGGATCGCCGAGGGCCTGCCGACGCCGCGTTACGTTGCGCTGCGCAAGGAGCCCTCCGTTCCGTCTTCGGCACCTTCCCCCGCAAGCGGGGCAGGCAACAGCCATGGCATCGACGTGCATGCGGCCGCGGCGAAGATCGGCCTGCCGGTGATCGTGAAGCCGGCCTGCGAGGGCTCGAGCGTCGGCGTGACCCGCGTGTTCCGCAACGAACATCTCGCCGCCGCGGCGGAACTGGCGGCGCGTTATCCGGGCGACCTGCTGGTCGAGGAAATGATCGTCGGCGAGGAATTCACGGTCGGCATCCTCGGTCGCGAGGCGCTGCCGTCGATTCATATCGTGCCGAAAGGCGCGTTTTACGATTTCCACGCGAAGTATGTCGCCGAGGACACGCAGTACCTGTGCCCGGGACTCGATGGCGTGGCCGAGGCGCAGATCCGCAGCCTGGCTCTGGCCGCCTTCGATGCAGTCGGCTGCTCGGGCTGGGGTCGTGTCGATGTGATGCGCGACGCCGAGGGCCGCGACTTCCTGCTCGAGGTGAATACCGCGCCGGGCATGACCAGCCATTCGCTGGTGCCGAAGGCGGCCGGCGTGGTCGGCATCGATTTCGAGACGCTGTGCTGGCGCGTGCTGGAAACGAGCTTCGAGCGCGGAGGCGACCTATGAGCGGCAATGCGTTGATCAAGCTGCTCGCCTGGACCGTCGCACTGGGTCTGGTCGCGCTGCCGATCGTCGGCGTGCTGAACGGCTGGTTCGCCAGTGATCGCTGGCCGGTGACCCGCCTCGATGTGCGCGCGGAGTTCAACCATGTCAGCGCCGAGAAGATCCGCGCCGCGGCTGCGCCGTCGCTCGGCGGCGGTTTTTTCGCGATCAGGCTCGACGACCTGCGCGACGCAGTGGCCAGGCTGCCCTGGGTCGAGCATGTCGAGGCGCGCAAGCGCTGGCCGGATGCGATCGACCTCGTCGTCTACGAGCAGCAGCCGTACGCGCGCTGGGGCAGCGATCGCCTGGTCAACCGGCAGGGACGCATCTTCAGCGTCGCCGGTGCCGAAGGCCTGCAGGGACTGCCGCGGCTCGCAGGTCCGGACGATCGCCTCGGCGACGTGCTGCGCTTCTATGCCGAGTGCGTCGGCGAGTTCTCCAACAGCGGTCTCGTGATCAATGCGGTCACGTTGTCGCCGCGCGGCGGCTGGCGTCTCGACCTTGCCTCCGGCGCGGTCATCGAGATCGGTCGCGACGATCCGCAGCAGCGCCTGAAGCGCTTCCTCGATGTCTGGCCGCGCCTGGTCGGCGAGCGTCCGGAGGCGCCGGCGTACATCGACCTGCGTTACGAGAACGGTTTCGCGATGCGCTGGCCCGCGGCCGCGGAGCCGACGCCGGCGGCCGGCGGCGGGGAACCGGGAATCGGGGATCGGCGTGGCGCACGCGCGGTTCCCGCATCGATCCCGATGCTGCCGGGCGAAGCGTTCGCGCATGCCGGCCCCGAGACACGTTTCCGATTGCCCGCGCTTGCCATTCCCGATCCCCGACTCCCGATCACCGGCTTCCTATGAACCGCAAGAGCGAAAAGAACCTGATCGTCGGCCTCGATGTCGGCACCTCGAAGATCGTCGCGATCGTCGGCGAGCACGCGCCTGGTGAGCCGGTCGAGATCATCGGCATCGGCTCGCACCCGGCGCATGGCCTGAAACGCGGCGTCGTCGTCGATATCGACTCGACCGTGCATTCGATCCAGCGCGCGATCGAGGAGGCCGAGCTGATGGCAGGCTGCCAGATCCGCTCGGTCTACGCGTCGATCGCCGGCAGCCACATCAAG
>JBIODY010000011.1:0-17491 GCA_044445505.1 Lysobacterales bacterium | reverse complement strand
GGACGCAAGGCCATCCATGGCCTTGTTCCCGATCGTAGCGCCGCAATCATGATGTCGACACGCAGCATTTTGCGTGATTTTCGTTTGCCCCAGTTCTTCGATACCCCGTCCATGAAAACCTCCGAAATCCGCACCGCGTTCCTTGAGTTCTTTCGCGCGCGCGAACACACGATCGTGCCGTCGAGCTCGCTGGTGCCGTCCAACGATCCGACACTGCTGTTCACGAACTCGGGCATGGTCCAGTTCAAGAACGTGTTCCTCGGCAGCGAGAAACTGAAGTTCGTGCGCGCCGCCGACGTGCAGCGCTGCCTGCGCGCCGGCGGCAAGCACAACGACCTCGATTCGGTCGGCTATACCGCGCGCCACCACACTTTCTTCGAGATGCTCGGCAACTGGTCGTTCGGCGACTACTTCAAGCGCGAGGCGATCGCCTGGGCCTGGGAGTTCCTGACCGGCACGCTGCGGCTCGACCAGGAACGCCTCTGGGTGACCGTCTATCACAGCGACGACGAAGCGTTCGAGATCTGGAACCGGCAGATCGGCATTCCGCCCCAACGCATCGTGCGCATCGGCGACAACAAGGGTGCGCCGTACGCGTCGGACAATTTTTGGCAGATGGCTGATACCGGCCCGTGCGGGCCGTGCACGGAGATCTTCTACGACCACGGTCCCGGCATTCCCGGCGGTCCGCCCGGTACACCGGACGAGGATGGCGATCGCTACATCGAGATCTGGAACCTCGTCTTCATGCAATTCGATCGCGCCGCCGACGGCACGCTGTCGCCGCTGCCGGCGCCGTGCGTCGACACCGGCATGGGTCTCGAACGTCTTGCCGCGGTGCTGCAGCATGTGCATTCGAATTACGAAATCGACCTGTTCCAGCATCTGATCAAGGTCGCCGCGAAGCTGACGAATACGGCCGATCTCGAAAACAAGTCGCTGCGCGTGATCGCCGATCATATCCGCGCCTGCGCATTCCTGATCGTCGACGGCGTGCTGCCCTCGAACGAGGGCCGCGGCTATGTGCTGCGCCGGATCATCCGCCGCGCGCTGCGCCACGGCTACATGCTGGGCCAGAAGCAACCATTCTTCTTTGCGATGCTGCCGGCGCTGGTCGAGGTCATGGGCGATGCGTATCCGGAACTTCCAGCCAAGCGCGAACTGGTCGAGCGTGCGTTGAAGGCGGAAGAGGAGCGCTTCGGCGAGACGCTCGAGCAGGGCATGAAGGTGTTCGAGGATGCGACCGGACACCTCGCGCCACGCGGCGATTTCGTAGACAAGCCGATGCCCGATGCGGGCTGGGAGTCGTTCGAAATGCCGAAGGAATCGACGATATCTGGAGATGTCGTCTTCAAGCTCTACGATACCTACGGGTTTCCGTTCGACCTGACGGTCGACCTCGCGCGCGAACGCGGCCTGCGCGTCGATCTGCCCGGATTCCTGGCTCGCATGGAGCAGCAGCGCGAACGCGCGCGTTCGGCGAGCCAGTTCGAGGGCAGGGCGAGCTTGCCGGCCGAGCTTGCCAGCGCGCTCGCGCCAACGAAATTTCTCGGATACGACACGCTGGCAGCGGGCGGCTGCAAGGTGCTCGCGATCGTGCGCGCCGGCAAGGCGATCGACGCGCTCGGCGATGGCGAGGATGCGACCGTGATCCTGGATCGCACGCCGTTCTACGCGGAATCCGGCGGCCAGGTCGGCGATGTCGGCGTGTTGACGAATGCCGACGGCGAATTCGAAGTCACCGACACGAACAAGCTCGGCGGCGTGTTCCATGCGCATGTCGGGCGCTGGCGCGGCAAGGCGCTGCGTGCCGGCGCGAGCGTCACGGCGCAGATCGACAGTGCGCGCCGTCAATCGATCGTGCTGAATCATTCCGCGACGCACCTGCTGCACGCGGCGCTGCGCAAGGAGTTGGGCACGCATGTGCAGCAGAAAGGTTCGCTGGTCGCACCCGACCGGCTGCGTTTCGACTTTTCGCATTTCCAGCCGATCACGGCTGGGGAATTGCGCCGTATCGAGGATCTGGTCAACGCGCAGATCCGACGCAACTCGGAGGCGGAGGTGCGCGAAATGGCCTATCCCGACGCACTCGAATTCGGTGCGCTCGCGCTGTTCGGCGAGAAGTACGGCGACGAGGTGCGCGTGTTGCGCATGGGCGAGTTCTCGACCGAACTGTGCGGTGGCACGCATGTCGCGCGTACCGGCGACATCGGCCTGTTCAAGATCGTCGGCGAAAGCGGCGTCGCCGCCGGCGTGCGCCGCATCGAGGCGGTGACCGGCGCGGCTGCGATCGCGTTCGTCGCCGACGAGGAAGCGCGCCTCGGCGAGGTCGGCGATCTGCTTGCCGCGCATGGCGCCGAGATCGTCGACAAGCTGCGCCAGTTGTTCGAGCGCCAGAAGAAGCTCGAGCGCGAGCTGGAATCGTTCAAGGCGAAGGCAGCGAGCTCGGCCACCCAGGACCTCGCCGCGACCGCGCGCAAGGTCGGCAACATCAGCGTCGTCGTCGCCCGCGTCGACGGTCTCGATGCGAAGGCGTTGCGCGACGGCGTGGACACGCTCAAGCAAAAGCTCGTCGATTGCGTCGTGCTGCTCGCGTCAGGCGCCGATGGGAAGGCCGCGCTGGTCGGTGGCGTGCATGGTGCCGCGCTCGGCCGGGTCAAGGCCGGCGACGTCGTCGCGCATGTCGCAACGCTGATTGGCGGCAAGGGTGGCGGTCGCCCCGACATGGCACAGGGCGGCGGCGTCGATTCGCCGGCACTGGATGAAGCACTCGCTACGCTGCCGGCATGGATCGCAAGTCGTCTCGCGCAAATGTGAAAAAATCGTCCGCCAACATGACTGTTGGTTCATTGCGTGCACCGGACGCGTTGGTTAGTATCGGAGCGTTCGTACATCGCCGCTGACGCGCGTCTCGCAACGTGCGGCAACAAGAAATGGCGGGCGGATAAAGGGGAAAGGGCAGCGAGGGAGGCTGCTTCTTGGTCCCCGGGATTCCTGGGTGCATCGGTGAGCTGCGCACGGGAGATCCATCGGACCGACACAGTGCAAGGAGAGTTTCACATGCTAATTTTGACTCGCCGGGTCGGCGAGACCCTGATGATCGGTGACGAGGTGACCGTCACCGTGCTCGGGGTCAAGGGAAACCAGGTCCGCATCGGGATCAATGCCCCCAAGGATGTGGCCGTGCATCGCGAAGAGATCTACCAGCGCATCAAGCGCGAACTGGCACCCGGCGAGGAGCCGCCGGCGAGCGATGGAGGAAGTGCTGCAGAGTGACGCTTTACCGATGTGCCCGCGCCGGCTATCCTGCGCGGCCCGAAACGCCGGGCTTCAGCCCACGCGGCCCGGCGACCCGGTGTTTGCATTGAATCCGGAGAGATGCCCGAGAGGCCGAAGGGGCTCCCCTGCTAAGGGAGTATAGGGTCAAAAGCTCTATCGAGGGTTCGAATCCCTCTCTCTCCGCCAGTTGCAAGAAGCCCTGATTTATCAGGGCTTTTTGTTTTTGGCGAGATCACGCCTGATCGACCTGGCGGGTCGACCGGACACAGGCGTCTCCCCGGCGATTCCGCTGCACCTCGCCCGCATCGGAGCGTGCCGAATGCGCCTGCCTTGCTCCAAACCCCTGACTGATCGGCGGAGGCTATTTCGATCCCGACACAGGCGACAACTCATCGTGGATCTGGAGTGCGAAGGCGGCGTGCAGCGCGTGCCCGGCATGTCGTTCGCGTTCGGCGTGACCAACGACGGCAAGACCGTGGCCGGCAGCACGGGCTTCTTCGACAATCCTCCCCGTGCGGCGATGATCTGGCGCGAAGGCATTGGCACCGCGACCGCGGCACAGTACCTCGTCGAAAAGGGCATCAGCGTTCCCGCCGGCTGGGATCCGACACTGGCAGGCGGTTTCGGCGGCATCTCGGGCGATGGCACGCTGATGGCCGGCTGGAGCTTCGGTCCACTCGGCACCCAGTCGTACATCATCAAGGTTCGGTGCGATCACCCGTTGATTGCGAGCGAATCGGCGTGCACGCATGCTGCGCCGGGAGTGCGGATCGGCGCAGCGGCACCGCACATGGCTGCCGGTCGTTGATGGGATCCCGAAGCAGCGGTCGGCGGACCGCAAGGGGTTGACGGACCGGGCTGCGATCAGAATAATCGCGCGCCTTCCGCCGCGGTGCGATAGCCGCTCGTGCAGTGTTAAACTGTGCGGCCGCGATGGTGGCGGAAAACCGTTTCAGTGCGCCCGTAGCTCAGTTGGATAGAGTACCAGGCTACGAACTTGGTGGTCGGGAGTTCGAATCTCTCCGGGCGCGCCATCAACACGAAGGGTGCTGCGGCACCCTTTTTTTGTTCCGGCGCCACGCGGGTGCACAGGCGGCGAGGCGCCGCATTGACGCGACGGACAGCGGTTCGTAGTATCGCCGACCCCTTCCGGTGAAGTCGCCGGAAGCCATATACGACGGGGTATAGCGCAGTCTGGTAGCGCGCCTGCTTTGGGAGCAGGATGTCGGGGGTTCGAATCCCTCTACCCCGACCATTCGACTCGCGGAGCGGCTGTGTTCGGCTGGACTGCGCAACAATGCGGCTGACGATGCGCCCGTAGCTCAACCGGATAGAGCATCGGCCTTCTAAGCCGACGGTTGCAGGTTCGAGTCCTGTCGGGCGTGCCAGCGGTCGAACGCGGCCGTCGGGCCGCGTAAGGTCGCAAGCGAACGATTTCAATGGTGGGCGTAGCTCAGTTGGTTAGAGTCCCGGATTGTGATTCCGGATGTCGGGGGTTCGAGTCCCCTCGCTCACCCCATTTTGGTTACAA
Organism: Lysobacterales bacterium; assembly: GCA_044445505.1. Taxonomy (GTDB): domain Bacteria; phylum Pseudomonadota; class Gammaproteobacteria; order Xanthomonadales; family Rhodanobacteraceae; genus Dokdonella_A. The sequence continues at coordinate 12,681 of JBIODY010000011.1, read as the reverse complement.
TTTGCGGATGTAATGTCGAGGCTTGCCCCATCCTTGCCCACAGTGATGGGTGATCGCAGGCTTCGTTCGATTCACCCGCGACGTGGCCCTCACCCCTTGCCCTCTCCCGCAAGCGGCAGAGGGGGAGCGGTCGTCGCGCCGCGCGCGACGGTGTTATTTGGTTTTGAAACGGGGGCCGTTAGCTCAGTTGGTAGAGCAGGAGACTCTTAATCTCTTGGTCCTAGGTTCGAATCCTAGACGGCCCACCACTATCTTGCACAACCGCGCGGCGGGATTACCGGCTGATGCGCGGACGAGGGTTCGACCCGGGCGAAAGTGGCGGAACTGGTAGACGCACCAGATTTAGGTTCTGGCGGGGTAACCCGTGAGAGTTCGAGTCTCTCCTTTCGCACGCCTCGCTCGGATCCGCATCCTCTTTGCCGCGCCGGCGGCGCCTCCGCGCGGCAGGGTATCGAAGACGCCAGCTGGCGCGATCCAGGGATGGATCGCACGCGAATCAATCATGCCAGTGATTGATTCGGCGGAAGCGAATCCGGGCGTGTACCGGACTCGCTGACCTGGAAAAGGGCAGGACAGCCCTTTTTCCAGCAACCAGTAATTGAGGAACACCATGCAAGTTTCGATCGAAAACGTCGGCGCACTCGGCCGCAAGCTCACCGTCCGTCTTCCCGCGCAGCGCCTCGAGGACACGATCCGCACGCGCATCCAGGAGATGGGCCGCAGCGCGCGCCTGAAGGGTTTTCGTCCGGGCAAGGTGCCGACCAAGGTCATCGAGCAACGCTACGGCAACCAGATCCGCAACGAAGCGCTCTCCGAGATGATCGGATCGAGCTTTCAGGAAGCGGTCAGCCAGGAAAAACTGCGTCCGGCGGTGCAGCCATCGATCGCGACCACCGGCCGTCCGGAGAACGGTGAAATCGAATACACGGCCACTTTCGAGGTCCTGCCCGAAGTCGGCAAGGTCGATGTCAGCGCGCTCGAGATCGTCAAGCCGGTCGCGAGCGTCGCCGACGCGGACATCGATCAGATGATCGAGACCCTGCGCATGCAGCGCCGCAGCTGGAACACTGTCGAACGTCCGGCGCGGGAAGGCGACATGGTGTTGTTCGAATACTCGGCGCAGGGCGAGGGTTTCCGTCATCCGGAAACCGGCACGGATCGCGTCGGCGCGATCCTCGGCTCCGCCGCGTATTCCAAGGAGCTGGAAGACAAGCTCGCCGGCCACAAGGGCGGCGACGAATTCACTGCGAAGGTCGATTTCCCGGCTGCGGTACGCACACCCGCACTGGCGGGCAAGTCGGCCGAGGTCAAGGTCAAGGTCGTGCGCGTGCAGGAAGCACAACTGCCGGCGGTGGATGAGGCGTTTGCGGCCAGTTTCGGCGTCAAGCAAGGCGGTCTCGCGAAGTTCCGCGAGGACGTGCGGGCGAATCTCGAGCGCGAGCTCAAGGGCGTGCTGATGGGTCGCCTCAAGGTTGGCGCGCTCGAGAAACTGATCGATGCGCACTCGCAGCTCGAAGTGCCGCAGGGCATGATTGAGAACGAAGCGCGCATGCTCGCCAGCCAGGCCGGTGCACAAGGCAGGGACGCGTTCTCCGCCTACCTCGCGCCGGCACGGCGCCGGGTCAGCGCGGGCATCCTGATCGCGGAAATCGCGCGCCAGAACGAGATCCACCTCGAACAGGGTCGCGTGCATGAGGCGCTGGCGACGATCGCCTCGACCTACGAGGAGCCCGAGAAGGTCGTTGAACTTTACTCGCGCGACCCCCAGTTGATGACCGCGCTGCAGAATCGCGTGCTCGAGGATCAGGTCGTGGAATGGATGGCCGATCACGCCAAACACAGCGAGCAACGGTTGAGTTTCAACGAAGTCATGCGCCCGGGCGGCTGAGCCCGGCGCCCCGAGGAGAACGCAATGTCCGCCAGCAACTCGCCGATCAAGAGTCTCAATCTCGTTCCGATGGTCGTCGAGCAGACGTCGCGCGGCGAGCGTGCATACGACATCTACTCGCGACTGCTGAAGGAACGCGTCGTGTTCGTGGTCGGCCCGATCGACGACTACATGGCGAACCTGATCGTCGCCCAGCTGCTGTTCCTGGAGTCGGAAAATCCCGACAAGGACATCAACCTGTACATCAACAGTCCGGGCGGGGTGGTCACCGCCGGGCTCGCAATCTACGACACGATGCAGTACATCCGCTCGGACGTCAGCACGATGTGCATCGGCCAGGCCAGCAGCGCCGCGTCGCTGCTGCTGATGGCCGGCACCAAGGGCAAGCGCTATGCGCTGCCGAATTCGCGGGTCATGATCCACCAGCCGTCCGGCGGCGCGCAGGGCCAGGCCACCGACATCGAGATCCAGGCCAAGGAAATCCTGTATCTGCGCGGCCGCCTGAACCAGCTCTACGTGCACCACACCGGCCAGCCGCTGGCGCAGATCGAGCGCGACATGGAGCGCGACCGGTTCATGAGCGGCGAGGATGCGAAGACCTACGGCCTGATCGACCAGGTTCTCGAAAAGCGCGCCGGCGAAGTGAGCGTTGGCGCGTAAGTATCCAACCGGGCGCTGGAATGCTGTTTTCAGCACCAGGCGGAACGGATGGTGCAGCCTTGCCGCGACCGCGCGGGCTGAAGAAATCCAGCGCGTATTTTTCGGCATCCTGCTGATCGCAGACCGGTTTTTACCTTTTTTGAACCAGCATGCCGCGGGCCGTGGCCCGGGCGTGCTGTGTTATTCTCCGCCGGCAATCAAGACGGCGACTTCCCGAGGCTGGGCATGACAGACGAGCGGCAGAGCCGATCGGGCGACAACGGCAAGATTCTCTACTGCTCTTTCTGCGGCAAGAGCCAGCATGAGGTGCGCAAGCTGATTGCGGGCCCGTCGGTGTTCATCTGCGACGAGTGCGTGGAGCTGTGCAACGACATCATCCGCGAGGAGCTCGAGGAGAAGGCGGCCAGCTCGCGCAGCGACCTGCCCAAGCCAGCCGAGATCCTCGACGTGCTCGATCAGTACGTGATCGGCCAGGCGCGCGCAAAGAAGGTGCTCGCGGTTGCGGTTTACAACCACTACAAGCGCCTCGAAACGCGCGGTCGCAACGAGGAAGTCGAACTCGCCAAGTCGAATATCCTGCTGGTCGGCCCGACCGGTTCCGGCAAGACGCTGCTCGCGGACACGCTGGCGCGCCTGCTCAACGTGCCGTTCACGATCGCCGATGCGACGACGCTGACCGAAGCCGGCTACGTCGGCGAGGACGTCGAGAACATCATCCAGAAGCTGCTGCAGAAGTGCGACTACGACGTCGAGAAGGCCCAGAGCGGCATCGTCTACATCGACGAGATCGACAAGATCTCGCGCAAGAGCGAGAACCCCTCGATCACCCGCGATGTCTCCGGCGAAGGCGTGCAGCAGGCGCTGCTGAAACTGATCGAAGGCACGATCGCTTCGGTGCCGCCGCAGGGCGGGCGCAAGCATCCGCAGCAGGAATTCCTGCAGGTCGACACCAAGAACATCCTGTTCATCGTCGGCGGCGCGTTCTCGGGCCTGGAGAAGATCATCCTGCAGCGTTCCGAGGCGACCGGCATCGGCTTCAACGCCGAGGTGCGCAGCAAGGACCGGCGCGCGGACACGAGCAAGCTGCTGGCCGATGTGCAGCCCGAAGACCTGATCAAGTTCGGCCTGATCCCGGAGTTCGTCGGCCGCCTGCCGGTGGTCGCGACGCTCGAGGAACTGGACGAACCCGCGCTGGTCAGGATCCTGACCGAGCCGAAGAATGCGATCACCAAGCAGTTCAAGCGATTGTTCGACATGGAAGGAGTGGAACTGGAATTCCGCCCCGACGCGTTGACCGCGGTCGCGCACAAGGCGATCAAGCGCCGGACCGGTGCGCGCGGACTGCGCACGATCCTGGAGCAGGTGCTGCTCGACACGATGTTCGACCTGCCCTCGCTGGAGCACGTCAGCAAGGTGGTCGTCGACGAAGCCGTCATCAACGGTCAAGCCGAGCCGTACCTGATCTATCGCGGCAACATGCAGACGCGCGCAGTCGCGGAATAGTGCGGCCGGGGCCGCCGTCGCCCTTGTAAACGCGACAGGAATCCTTACTTGACGATACGGCAGCGCGGGTCCACGCTGCCGTTCGCATTTTGACGCCTCACACCTTCGAATTCCCGCAATTTCTCTTGAGTCCGATGACCGACAAACCGCCCCGAACCCAGAAGATTTCCAGCGACCTCATCGAGCTGCCGGTCCTGCCGCTGCGCGACGTCGTGGTGTTCCCGCACATGGTCATCCCGCTGTTCGTCGGCCGCGAGAAATCGGTGCGCGCGCTCGAGATCGCGATGGCGTCCAGCAAGAAGATCCTGCTGGTCGCGCAGCGCAGCCCGGATGTCGACGAACCGAATGCCGGCGACCTGTATTCGATCGGCACGATCGCGAGCGTGTTGCAATTGCTGAAGCTGCCGGATGGCACGATCAAGGTACTCGTCGAGGGCACCGATCGCGCCGAGATCGCGACGTTCGGCGAGCGCGACGGCTTGATGGTCGCGCATGCGCGCGTGCTCGACGCCGCGTATACGCGTAGCGAGCGCGAAATCGACGTGATCGGCCGCCAGCTCACCAGCTTGTTCGAACAGCTCGTGAAACTGTCGCGCAAGATTCCGCCGGAGCTGATGGCGACGCTGGCCGGCATCGAGGATCCGTCGCGCCTGTCCGACACCATCGCGGCGCATATCGCAGTGCGTGTCGCCGACAAGCAGCGCGTGCTCGAAACCGTCGACGTCGCCGATCGCCAGGAACTGCTGGTCGGCATGGTCGACGGCGAGATCGACGTGCAGCAGATCGAGAAGCGCATCCGCGGTCGGGTCAAGACGCAGATGGAGAAGAGCCAGCGCGAGTACTACCTCAACGAGCAGATGAAGGCGATCCAGAAGGAACTCGGCGACAGCGAAGAGGCGCCGAACGAACTCGAGGACATCGGCCGCAAGATCGCCGCCGCCGGCATGCCGAAGCCGATCGAGGCCAAGGCGCGCGCCGAGCTCAACAAGCTGAAGCAGATGTCACCGATGTCCGCCGAGGCGACCGTCGTGCGCAACTACGTCGACAGCCTGCTCGGCGTGCCGTGGAAGAAGAAAACCAAGGTGCGTCGCGACCTGCAGCGTGCGCAGGAGGTGCTCGACGCCGATCATTTCGGTCTCGAGAAGGTCAAGGAACGCATCCTCGAATATCTCGCCGTGCAGCAGCGCGTGAACAGGATGAAGGGCCCGATCCTGTGCCTGGTCGGGCCGCCCGGCGTCGGCAAGACCTCGCTCGGCCAGTCGATCGCAAAGGCGACCAACCGCAAGTTCATCCGCATGTCGCTCGGCGGCGTGCGCGACGAAGCCGAAATCCGCGGCCATCGGCGTACCTATATCGGATCGATGCCCGGAAGGATCATCCAGAACCTGGCCAAGGCCGGTACCAAGAATCCGCTGTTCGTGCTCGACGAGATCGACAAGATGTCGATGGACTTCCGCGGCGATCCGTCCGCGGCGTTGCTGGAAGTCCTGGATCCCGAACAGAACCACACGTTCAACGATCACTACCTGGAGGTCGATGTCGACCTCTCCGAGGTCATGTGGGTCGCGACCGCGAACACGCTGAACATTCCACCGGCACTCGCGGATCGCATGGAAGTGATCCGCATTCCGGGTTACACCGAAGAGGAAAAGCTCAACATCGCTCTGCGCTATCTGGTGCCCAAGCAGCTGAAAGCGAACGGACTCAAGGCCACGGAGCTGCAGGTTGTCGAGTCCGCAGTGCGCGATGTGATCCGTTACTACACGCGTGAAGCCGGAGTGCGCAGCCTCGAGCGCGAAATCTCGAAGATCTGCCGCAAGGTCGTCAAGGAGTTGAGCCTCGCCGCCGCGAAGGCCGCAAAGAAAGGCAAGGATGCCGGCGAGCGCAAGCGCAAGGTCGCGGTGACGGCGAAAAACCTCGACGACTACCTCGGCGTGCGCAAGTTCACCTACGGCCGCGCCGAGCAGCAGAACGAGATCGGCCTGGTCACCGGCCTCGCCTGGACCGAATCCGGCGGCGACCTGCTCAGCATCGAGGCGACTGTCGTGCCGGGCAAGGGCAAGCTGATCCACACCGGCCAGCTCGGCGACGTGATGCAGGAGTCGATCCAGGCAGCGCTCAGCGTCGTGCGCGCGCGCGCCGAGCGGCTCGGCATCGATCCGGAGTTCCATCAGAAGCTCGACGTGCACGTGCATGTGCCCGAAGGCGCGACGCCGAAGGACGGCCCGAGCGCGGGCATCGCGATGTGCACCGCGCTGGTATCGGTGATGACCAGGATTGCGGTGCGCTCGGAAGTCGCGATGACCGGCGAGATTACCCTGCGCGGGCGCGTGCTGCCGATCGGTGGTCTCAAGGAGAAACTGCTCGCTGCACATCGCGGCGGGATCACGACCGTGATCATTCCCGAGGAGAACCGCAAGGACCTGGTCGATATCCCGAAGAACGTCACCGAGTCGCTGGACATCCATCCGGTGCGCTGGATCGACGAGGTGCTCGATATCGCACTGGAGCGCGCATTGACACCGGCGACCCGCGCCGAAGGCGAGACGCCGCGCGCGCGCGAGGGCCATCCGGTCGAGACGCCGGTGCGTCCGCATTAGCCGAATCGCACGACCGGGCGTCCCCGGATCAGGTCCGGAGCGGCATAGCCGCGCCCACTTTGCCGCGATAAGCATCGAGCGCCGGTCGCGGCCGTATATCCCGATGCCGAGCGGTTTTTCAACGCCGTTTGAGTTGTGCATGCTCGGCATGGTTGAGCGATCCTGTCGAGCACATCGTCGGTTGGCGATTGGTGGATCGCTTCGCACTGTCAAGGGCGTATGCGAAAACGCCTGTGCGGGAAGGTTCCGGAAGTGCGTGAAAGCGCGCTGCGCCTTTTATTGCGCGGCTTCTGGGGCACTGGTATAAAGGGCGCGCCGCGATCCAGGGTGACGCAGAGTCCAGGCGATTGCGGGGTAACGAAACAAGTGCAGGCGAGGCGAACAACCTCGAGATGCGCGTGTTTCCACTCAATCAAATTCACTGCGGGGCATGCGCTCCGTGCGGGAGTCCTAAATGAATAAAGGCGATTTTGTCGGAGCCATTGCCGATGCCTCCGGTCTGACCAAGGCCGACGCGGAGCGTGCTGTCGAGGGAATGTTCAAGGTCGTCAAGAAGACGCTGAAGGCCGGCGAATCGATCTCGCTGGTCGGCTTCGGCACCTTCGTCGTGCGCAAGCGCGCAGCGCGTACCGGTCGCAATCCGCGCACGGGCGCGACGATCAAGATCAAGGCGTCGAAGGTTCCTGCGTTCAAGGCCGGCAAGGCCCTCAAGGACGCGTTGAACTAGGACTTGCGGGTCCCTTCGGGAACCGGTCATCCGTGGCCGGGATTCCGGCCAAGGATCGGGTGCTTAGCTCAGCGGTAGAGCGTCGCCCTTACAAGGCGAGGGTCGGGGGTTCGAAACCCTCAGCACCCACCAGGATATCCGACGCGTTCCGGCAGGCCTGAAATCAGCGGATCGCCGATGCCGGGTCTGAGTGGGTACGCGGCCGCAGCGCTCCTGTCTTTACCGATCCAGCGAGGGCGCCCGCGTGGCGCCCTCGTCGTTCCGCACATCGCCTCGCCCGTCGCCGTCGATACCGCTGCCGGCGACGGCGTAGAATCGCGAGTCCGGATATGGCACACGTCGGCTCCGTCCGAGTGGATTGAAAAACCGCTCCGGCGCACGGATGTCTGGTCGCACTGCGTACCGCGGCAAGGCGCCGGTTTGCAAACTGCTTCATACCAGCCCGATCCAGAACAAGGTTCCTGAACTCATGCTGCAACTCCTCCGCGGAAAGAAATCCGGTCTGTTCGTGAAGATCGCGCTGGTGCTTATCACCATCGGCTTCTCGTTCTTCGGCATCGAGGGCTACTTCGTCAGCCGCATCGGCAGCAGCGTTGCCAAGGTGGGCGACGCCGAGATCAGCCAGGACCAGTTCCGCGAACGCTTCAACCAGTACCGCCAGCGCATGCAGCAGATGATGGGGCCGGCGGCGGACGCCTCGTTCTTCGAGAAACCCGAGGTGAAGCGGCAGATGCTCGATCAACTCATCGACGAGCAGGTATTGCTCGCTGCGAACGACAAGCTCGGAATCGCGGTTCCTGCGGAACGCATCCGCAAGGAGATTCTCGGCGTGCCGGCGTTCCAGGCCGACGGCCAGTTCGATCCCGAGCAATACAAGATGTTGCTCTCGGCGCAGGGCATGTCGCCGGCCGGGTTCGAACAGCGCGTGCGCCAGGATCTCGCCATGCGCGAACTGCCGACGCAGATCGCATCGACCGCGCTGGTCACCGACGCCGAGGTCGACACCTATCTGCGCCTCAAGGATCAGCGCCGCGATTTCCGTTACGTCACGCTCGACAAGCCGACGGCTGCGAAGACCGAAGTCGCAGCCGATGAAATGGACGCGTACTACAAGGCGCATGCGCCCGATTTCATGACCCTGGAGCGCGTCGCGCTCGACTACATCGAACTCGACGGTTCCAAGCTCGACGTCGACCTGACTCCGGACGACAGCGTGCTGAAGGACCGCTACGAGAAGGACAAGGCGCGCTTCGTCAGCGCCGAGCAGCGTCTTGCCTCGCACATCCTGATCAAGGTTGCCGGCAAGGGCGGGCCCGACGAACAGAAGCAGGCGCTCGCGAAAGCCGACGGGATCGAGAGCGAGATCAAGGCCGGCAAGGATTTCGCGACCCTCGCCAAGGAGAACTCCGCCGACCTCGGTTCTAAGAACCAGGGCGGCGATCTGGGCTGGCTCGACAAGGGCACCACCGACGAGGCATTCGAGAATGCGCTGTTCGCGCTGAACAAGGGCGAGGTTTCGGCGCCGGTGCTCGGACCCGAGGGTTATCACATCATCGAGTTGCGCGATGTGCGCCCCGGCAAGACGCGCAGCTTCGAGGAGGTCAAGCCGGAACTCGCCAAGGCGTACGCCGACTCCGAGCGCGAACGCGTCTACGCCGAAAAAGCCGGCAAGCTGACCGACCTGACGTACCAGGATCCATCCTCGCTTGAAGCGGCGGCGAAGGAACTCGGCCTCAGCGTGCAGAAAACAGCGCTGTTCGCGCGGCGCGGCGGCGAAGGCGTGGCGGCGAATCCGGCCGTCGTCAAGGCCGCGTTCTCGGATACCGTGCTGGTGCAGAACAACAATTCCGATCCGATCGAACTCGGGCCGGACCACATCGTGGTCGTGCGCATCGCCGAGCACAAGCCGGCGACGCCGATCCCGCTCGACCAGGTGCGCGATCAGGTGCGCGCCAGGATCATTGCCGAAGGTGTCAGCAAGCTGGCCAGGATGCAGGCTGAAGGACTACTCGGAAAACTCGCGGGCGGGTTGACGTTCGATCAGGTTGCAACCGCGCAGAAGCTGAAGGTCGAAGAGCAGAAAGGCATTGGCCGCGAGGCGGCGAATATCGACAGCGCACTGGTCAAGGCCGCATTCGAGATGCCGCGCCCGCAGTCGGGCAAGCCCACGAACCGGTTGGTCGATCTGGGTGGCGACCGCTACGCGCTGATCCAGCTCGAAGGCGTCGCCGACGGCGATCCGTCCACACTCGACGCGAAGACCAGGGAAGCTGCGCGGACGACCCTGACCCAGGGCGCCGGTGCCGCGGCTGCGCGCGAATTCGTCGCCGCGTTGCGCAAGGACACCAGGATCCAGGTATCCGAGGACAAGATGCAGGACCTGTGAAGACGCGCGAATGAAATTAGTCATCATTGCGGGCGCCGCTTACAAACCCGTCATGCCCAGCGTGCTGTAACCGGCATCGACAAAGGTCACCTCGCCGGTGATCCCCGAGGCGAGATCCGAACACAGGAATGCCGCCGCATTGCCGACCTCGTCGATCGTCACGCTGCGGCGCAGCGGCGAGTTCTGTTCGACGTGGTCGAGCATCTTGCGGAAGTTCGCGATGCCGGAAGCGGCCAGGGTCTTGATCGGACCCGCCGAGATCGCGTTCACGCGCGTGCCTTCGGGACCGAGGTTATAGGCGAGGTAGCGCACGTTCGCCTCGAGGCTGGCCTTGGCCAGGCCCATTACGTTGTAGTTCGCGAGCGCGCGTTGCGCACCGAGATAGGTCAGGGTCAGGATTGCGCCGCCGCGGCCCTTCATCATCGGCCGCGCGGCCTTCGCCAGCGCCGCCAGGCTGTAGCTCGAGATGTCGTGGGCGATGCTGAAGCTCTCACGCGTGAGTCCGTCGAGGAATTCGCCGGCCAGCGCATCGCGCGGCGCGAAGCCGATCGAATGGATCAGGATATCGAAGCCGTCCCAGTGCCTGCCCAGGGACTCGAACAATGCGCTGATATCACTGTCGCGGGTCACGTCACAAGGCAGCACGATGTTCGAGCCGAATGTGGTCGCAGCCTCGTCGACGCGGCCCTTCAGCTTTTCGTCGACGTAGGTGAATGCGAGTTGCGCGCCTTCGCGGTGCATCGCATTGGCGATGCCCCAGGCGATCGAGCGCGTGCTGAGGATGCCGGTGATCAAGGCGCGCTTGCCGTGCAGGAAACCCATGGGCTCTCCGGATGCATGAGCGGAAACAGGCGAGTTTAACAGGCCGGCGCAGCAGCGCCCGGAGTCCATTCGCGCACGAGTCTCGCCGGGCGCCGAGCGGTGCGACCCAAGTCAATCCGTACCCACCCGCAACTTCGCGACGGGATGCTGGGGCGCGCTCGCGACGGGATCGAGCTTGCGCAGCCGGCGCAGCGGAACGGAGTGGCGATGGGCGACCCCGGACGGCGCGTTGCCGGCGGCGATGGTGTGCGACCGTGCGCTTGTGGCGCTGCTCGCGTGCGGCGCATCGTTCGGCTGCGGTTCGCGGCCCGGCAGCAGCAGGCGTGTCGAAGACATCACCGTTGCGTTCTCGTCGAGCGCATTCGCAAGCGCGAGTACCGCGACCGGCACGCCCGACTGCGCTGCCCAGCTGCCGATGCCGCTGGTACGCGCCGCCGGCTGTTCGTGCCAGTCCCGCCACAGCGTGCGCGGCACCGCGTCGGCGCCGGCGCGGAACCGCTCGACCTGCGCCGCCGGCAGCAGCAGGCGATGTACGGCCGTGCCGGCCATGCGGTCGTGCCGGTAGCCCGCATTCCAGGTCTTCACATCGCCCACCCCGACACCGGCGAGGCGTGCGGCGAGGCGCAGGTCCATGCTCGTTTCGAGCACGATCTCCTGCAAATGGTCATCGGCGTGCGGTTCCGGCAAATGGATGCCGAAACGCGCCGGGTCGTCGATGATGCAGGCCAGCGCGAGCAGGCGATCGAGGTGATCATGGGTGACCGGGTTGAACGCGAAGCGGCCGAGTTCGTCCGCGGACAGGCTGCGTGCGTCGCGTTCTCCGAGCAGTTTCCTGACCCGGAACTCGCCGCTGTTGAATGCCATGTCGGCGAGACGCCAGTCGGCGAATTCCCGGTAGTAGCGCGCGATCAGGTCCAGTGCCGCTGAAGTCGAGGCGAGCGCGTCGAGTCGGCCATCGTAATCGGCGTCGATCTCGACGCCGGCTTCGCGTGCGGTATCGGGAACCAGCTGCCACATGCCGGCAGGTCGGTCGCCGTGCGTGGCGAGCGGCCGATAGCCGCTCTCGAGGTAGGGCAGCATCGCGAACTCGCCCGGCAGGTCGCGTTTGCGCAGTTCATCGACCACCAGCAGCAGGAACGGCATCGCGCGCCTCCAGCTTGCGGTGAACGCGCGCGGATTCTGTGCATAGGCGCGCGCGCGCCGTTGCACCTCGGTCCGGTAGTCGCAACCGCGCATCGTGAAGCTCTGGCGCAGACGCGGCCATGGTGAGTCCCGGCTCTCGTCGACGGGCGGCACTGGCGGCGCTGGCGCTGGCACGAGCGCGGCCGGCAGGCTCGGCGCTGCCGGGACGGGAGGCGGGGCCTGGGGTTCACGGGTCGGCGGCGTCGCGCATGCGAGGAGCAGAAGCGCGAGTGCGCCGGGCAGCGCGAGCCGCGCGCGCGTGACGCCGTGGCGCTTCACGGCGCCGGCATCCGGAAGTCGTCCTTGCGCCGGCGCAATTCGGCGAAGCGGGTGACGCGATCGACGCGGCCATCGGGGTCGAGCGCAGAGCGGAGCGCGGGCGTATCCACGCGCAGGAACGGATTGCACATGCGCTCGTCCGCGAGCGCGACCGGCACGGTCGCAGCACCGCGGGCGCGCAACGCGCTTGCTTGCGCGCAGCGTGCGACCAGCGCGGCGTTGCCGGCATCCAGCGTCCGCGCGAACGCGCAATTCGCCTGCGTGTATTCGTGGCCGCAGCAGACCAGGGTCTCGCCGGGCAGCGCGGCAAGGCGATCGAGCGAAGCCAGCATCTGTGCCGGACTGCCTTCGAACAGCCGCCCGCAGCCGACGCTGAACAGGGTGTCGCCGCAGAACAACAGACCATGGCCGTAGTAGGCGATGTGGCTCAGGGTATGCCCGGGGATCGCCAGCACTTCGAACTCCAGCGTGGGGGAGTCCAGGGTTACCCGGTCTCCATCGTCGACGCTGGTGTGGGCGACCGCGATGCGCGGGTCGCTAGGCCCGTAGATCGGTGCGCCGCTGTCTGCCGCCAGCTCGGCCGCACCGCCGACATGGTCGGCGTGGTGATGGGTCAGCAGGATCGCGCCCAGGC
>JBIODY010000010.1:0-17724 GCA_044445505.1 Lysobacterales bacterium | reverse complement strand
CGACCCTGCTTACAGCACGGCCTTGAATGCTGCGATCCGCACGAGTAAATCGCGGCCCGCGTTCTGGCAGACCGTGATCTCCGTGACCGAGTCCAATGGCGAACTGTTCGAGCAGCCCGTATCGCCGGAGGAACACCACGGAGCGATGCCGTTGATCGTGCTGACCGCGGACGCGGCCTACGCCGATGCACCACCGGCCGATCGAAAGATCCTTGAAGATGCGCAGAACGCGACGCACGAACGCATCGTGGCGACCTCCACCCGCAGCGAGCGAATCCATGTCGCCGGTGCATCGCATGACGTGCAGATCGACCATCCCGATGCGGTGGCCGCAGCCATCGGCAAGGTGGTCAAGCAGATCGGTTCGACGGCAACGACGGCGCGCCCTTCGCCATAGGCCTGCGCTATCGCGCGGATCGAAACAAACAACTTCCGAAAATCGTTCTCTGCCTGTAGGTTGATCGTCGACGCGCCGCCGCGCCACCAAGCCGGCTGCGCCAGGACGAGCACGAACCATGCACACCTGCGCCCAAGTGGTGCGGGTTCATACCGGCCAGGAGAACGCGATGAAAAAGAAACTGACGACCGCTGCGGGTGCGCCGGTTGCTGACAACCAGAACACGATGACCGCCGGGCCGCGTGGTCCAGCGCTGCTGCAGGATGTCTGGTTCCTCGAAAAGCTCGCCCACTTCGATCGCGAGGTGATTCCCGAGCGCCGCATGCATGCGAAGGGCTCGGGCGCGTTCGGCACATTCACCGTAACCCACGACATCGGTCGCTACACCAAGGCCAAGCTGTTTTCCGGGATCGGCAAGCAGACCGACATGTTCGTGCGCTTCTCCACCGTCGCCGGCGAGCGCGGCGCGGCCGATGCCGAACGCGACATCCGCGGCTTCGCGATGAAGTTCTATACCGAGGAAGGCAACTGGGACCTGGTCGGCAACAACACGCCGGTGTTCTTCTTCCGCGATCCGCTGAAATTCCCGGACCTCAACCACGCGGTCAAGCGCGACCCACGCACCAATATGCGCAGCGCCAACAACAACTGGGATTTCTGGACCTCGCTGCCAGAAGCGCTGCACCAGGTCACCATCGTGATGAGCGACCGCGGCATCCCCGACGGCTATCGTCACATGCACGGCTTCGGCAGCCATACCTTCAGTTTCATCAATGCCGCCCACGAGCGGTTCTGGGTGAAGTTCCACTTCCGCACCCAGCAAGGCATCAAGAACCTCAGCGATGCCGAGGCGGCGGCGATCGTCGCCGGTGACCGCGAAAGCTCGCAGCGCGATCTGTACGACGCGATCGAGCGCGGCGATTTCCCGAAGTGGACGATGTTCGTGCAGATCATGCCGGAGACCGACGCGGCGAAGGTGCCCTACCACCCGTTCGACCTGACCAAAGTGTGGCCGAAAGGCGATTACCCGCTGATCGAGGTCGGCGAGTTCGAACTCAACCGCAATCCCGAAAACTATTTTGCCGACGTCGAGCAGGCCGCATTCAGTCCGGCCAACATCGTATCCGGCATCAGCTTTTCGCCGGACAAGATGCTGCAGGGTCGACTGTTCTCCTACGGCGATGCGCAGCGCTACCGGCTAGGTGTGAACCACGCGCAGATCCCGGTCAACCAGCCGAAGTGTCCATTCCACAGCTACCATCGCGATGGTGCGATGCGGGTGGATGGCAATCACGGCAGCACGCTGCATTACGAACCGAACAGCTATGGCGAATGGCAGGAACAGCCTGACTTCCGCGAGCCGCCGCTCGCGCTCGACGGCGCCGCCGACCGCTGGAATTTTCGCGACGACGACAGCAACTATTACACCCAGCCGGGCAACCTGTTCCGCCTCATGAGCAAGGAGCAGCAGCAGGTGTTGTTCGACAACACGGCACGTGCGATGAACGGCACCACGGCACAAATCCAGCAGCGCCATATCGACCACTGCAGCAAGGCCGATCCGGCCTATGGCACCGGTGTCGCAAATGCACTGAAGGCGGCTGGCCGGTAGACGCGGCCATCGGACGTCGATGGCACAATCTCCTTCGCGCTGTCTCGTTCGCTACACGAATGGCCGCAGCGCGGAGGAACCGCGCCTACGACGCGTCGATATCACCGAGCGCGCGAATCAGGCGCCGCGCGCGTTTGTCCGGCTTGGTGGCTGGTTTGGAGTAACCCGCGCCACTCAGTCGGCGCTGCTGTGCGGCCGCTTCGCGCGCGGCGCGGCCGGATGCGGTCTCGCGATAGAGCGCTTGTGCGAGGGCTGCGCTGCCGCGCTTCGAACTCAGCGCGACGACGTCGATCTCGAATCGGTCCTCGCCGCGCGTGACGTCCAAACGATCGCCGATACGCACGACCCGCGACGGCTTGCCCGTCGCGTCGTTCACCTCGATCTTGCCGCCCTCGATCGCCTGCCTGGCGAACGCGCGTGTCTTGAAAAAACGCGCGGCCCACAGCCAGACATCCAGGCGGACGCCTGCGCGGACATCAGCATCCGCCGCGACCCGGCTCGAAGCGCCCCTCATTGCGCGGCGTCCGTTCTGCTTGCAACTGCACAGCGACTCGGAAAGCCGGCGAACCGCGGGTAGCGCCAGGCAAGGCTCGCGATGGACATTCTTTGCGGTACTCCGTGGCGACGACGTGGCGCGGTTTGCGGGCCAAGCTGAACGATACTCGCCATCCATGCACGGGGCGACGGCCGGGCTTGCACTTTCGTGTATGATGCGCGGCGTTCGTTGCGTCGCTTCGCGATTTTCCCTTTGGGACGTGGTTCCACTGGCTGCCTCTCATGCAGCCGGTCCATGGCCCGCACCGCTTGGCTTTCGCCGCAACCGACCCGGAATCGCCCGCCATGATGGCGTCGATCCGCCACTTTTCGACCCGCAGCGCGGTTCTTTGGGAACGCTCCGGTTCGTCTCCGATCTTCGATCGGGGTTCTCGTGCATATCGCATGGTTTTTTGGTCCTTTGCGGACCGAAAGGCCCTGTCCATGCGCGGTTTTCACCAGGAGCTTTCCACATGTCTTTCGATACCCTCGGGCTTGCGCCCGCTTTGCTGCGTGCGCTCACCGAACACGGCTATACCGAACCCACGCCGATCCAGACCCAGGCGATTCCGGTCGCGCTGGCCGGCAACGATCTGCTCGCCGGCGCGCAGACCGGCACCGGCAAGACCGCCGCGTTCGCGTTGCCGCTGCTCGACCATCTGTATATTTCCAGGCGCGGCCAGGCGCAGCCGAAAACGCCGCGTGCGCTGGTGCTGACCCCGACCCGCGAACTCGCCGCACAGGTGCACGACAGCGTGCGTGCGTACGGCAAGTATCTCGGCGTGCGTGCGACCACGATCTTCGGCGGCGTCGGCATGCAGCCTCAGGTCGATGCGCTGCGACGCGGCGTCGAGATCGTCGTCGCGACCCCGGGCCGCCTGATCGATCACATGGAACGGCGCAGCATCAACCTGTCCAATATCGAAGTGCTGATCCTCGATGAAGCCGATCGCATGCTCGACATGGGTTTCCTGCCCGCGATCAAGCGCATCCTCGGCCATCTGCCGCGGCAGAACCGCAAGACCTGGCTGTTCTCGGCAACATTCGCGTCGGAGGTCAAGGCGCTCGCCGGCGAGTTCATGAAGACGCCGGTCGAGATCCAGGTCGCCAAGCCGAACAGCGTTGTTGCGACCGTCACCCATCGCATCCATCCGGTCGATGGCGCCAGGAAGCGCGATCTGCTGCTGCACCTGCTGCTCAACGATGCGCGCCAGACCCTGGTGTTCGGCCGCACCAAGCACGGCGCCGACAAACTCACCAGCGCGCTCGAGAAGGCCGGCCTGCGCGCCGCCGCGATCCACGGCAACAAGAGCCAGGCGCAGCGCACCCGCGCACTCAAGGATTTCAAGAGCGGCAAGGTGTCCGTACTGGTCGCGACCGACATCGCCGCGCGCGGCCTCGACATCGACCAGTTGCCGATGGTGATCAACTTCGACCTGCCGATGGTTGCCGAAGACTACGTGCACCGCATCGGCCGCACCGGTCGCGCCGGTGCCGAGGGCCTTGCAATCTCGCTGGTCTGCAGCGACGAGGAAGGCCTGTTGCGCGACATCCGGCGCCTGCTGAAGCAGGACATCGCGATCGTGCCGATCGCCGGCTTCGAGCCTTCGCGCCCGCTGCGCGTCGATGGCACTTCGCGGCCGACCCAGAACCAGCGCCCGCCGCAGCGTCACGCGCGTCGCCCACATGCCGCGAACGGCAACGATGCGCATCCTGGCGCGCGCAAGAAGGCACCATCGCGCAATGGCGGCCGGAGCTACTCGCGACCGGCCTGATTGACGCGATAACGGTCGGAAGCTCAAGAGCGATGTGATCGCGCACGCCCCGTGATTCGGGCGTTGCGCGGCGCGCGGCGCCTCCGATCATGGCTTCGCGTTGCCATCTTCGGCATCGTTGTCTTCCACACCCGCTGAAAAACGTCGCCGAAGCATGCGCTCGATGCTTCCGCCGAAACCGATCACGAGCGCACCGAGCACGATCGCCATCAGCACCGCCGCATACAGGCCGGCGCCGCAGGCGACGCCGAGCAGCGCGGTCAGCCAGATCGTCGCCGCGGTCGTGAGCCCGCTGACATGCCGCGTGCCGGGATCGCGCAGGATCACCCCGGCGCCCAGAAATCCGATGCCGGTCAGCACGCCCTGGATGACGCGGCTGAGTGCATCGATGCGATGCGCCTCGTCGCTGCCGGGCGGCACGATCGCGATCACCATCAGCGCAGTGCCGAGGCTGACCAGCGCATGCGTGCGCACGCCGGCCGGCTTGTGGCGCAGGTCGCGATTGAGGCCGATCAAGCCGCCGACCAGCACGGATAGTGCCAGCCGGACCGCGACCACGGTCATCTCTTCGAGTGTCATGCCGGTCTCCGCAAACGCATCTGCCGATCTTGCGCAGGTTTGCTGGCAACAGCAACCGCAGACTCGATCGCCGATGCTCAGCCTGGCGCCTGCAGCAGCGCTTCGCGCAGGTCGCCGCGAAACGGTTTCGGATCGGTGCGTCCGATGCTTACGCGCGGAGTCGCATGCCAGCCGGCGCATCGCCGGAGCGCCTGTGCGATCGCCGCGGCGAGTGCGGGCGTCGGCTTGATGCCCGCTTCGAGGAACAGCGCCTTGACCTCGAACACGCCATCGCCTCGATGTGCCTTCGCGTCGAGCCGGCCGACCAGGCGCCCGCGGTGCAGGATCGGCAGCACGTAGTAGCCGTAGCGCCGCTTCGGCGCCGGGGTATAGCACTCGAGGCGGTAATCGAAACCGAACATCGTCGCGGCGCGCTCGCGGTCCCAGACCACCGGATCGAACGGCGACAGCAACGCGGTATGCGTCGTGCGCAGACGTCCGTCGGCCGCGGCGCGCAGGAGCTCGCGGTTGTCCGGATGCACATAGGCGAGGTTGCTCCAGCCGCTCACTTCCACGCGCACCAGCTCGCCGGCGGCCACCAGCGCATCGAGATCGGCATCCTTCAGCTTGCGGCCGGCCCGAAAATAGTCGTTGATCCAGCGTGCCTGCGCGACGCCGAGCGCACGCGCCGCGCCGAGCACGAACGCGCGTTGCATGCCTGCCTCGGAAAGCGTGCCGGCGCTGCCAGGTTGCGACCCCGCAACGCCGGCCTTCGCGAGCACGCGCTCGCGCAGATCGTAGACCCGATGGAAATTCTCGCGGCGTGCGATCATCAGTTCGCCGAGCGCGAACAAGGCCTCGAGCCAGCGCTTTTCCTCCTTCCAGCCCCACCAGCCGCCGCCGATCGCGCCGGCCTTGCGCTCGAAATCGGCGGCCCTGACCGCGCCGTTGGCGCGCACATGCGCGAGCAGCGCGGCCATGCCGGCGGCGTGATCCTTGTGCATGCGCTGGGCATGCTTCATCGCCCAATGGCCGCCGCGCCCCAGGGCGTGACGCTGGTGCAGCGCGTAGTCGGCGAACGGCACGAAGCAGGCCTCGTGTGCCCAGCATTCCAGGATCGCGCCCTCTTCCAATAATTCATCGAGCCACCCGGACTTGTAGGCGCCGAGCCGCGCGAACAGCACCAGGTACGGACTGCGTGCGACGATGTGGATGGTGTCGATCTGCAACACGCGCATCGCCCGGATCGCGGCGAGCACATCGGCCTTGCGCGCACGTCGGCGCGGGCACGCCAGCAGACCTTGCGCGGCGAGATGGAGATTGCGCGCCTGCTGGGCGCTGATTCGAATGCTCACGTCGTCGAGCAACTCCTACCCCCGGAAACAGGCCATCTTCCCCGGCTCCTCGCGCGTCCTGCGCGCGCAGGCCGGGGATCTCCGGCGTCGTCGCGGCCGCGCGAACGTGCGGCCAATCGTCCATTGTCGCATTCGCAACCGTGAACGGATGTGCCATCCGGTCCAATCCGTGCATTCCGCGTGCTGCCGCACAGCGCACCCGCGCGGCGGATGGCCTAGAATCGACAGGTTGCGTCACCGACAGGACACCGATGCTCTATCACCTGCACGAAATCAACCGCTTCCTGCTGAATCCGATGGTCGCGTGGTCCGGCGCCGCGGCACAGGCGCTGGCGGCTCCGGACAACTGGCTGGCGCATGTGCCGGGCGTGGATCGGATCGCCGCCGGCTACGAGTTGTTCTACCGCCTCGGCAAGGACTACGAGAAACCGGCCTTCGGCATCACCTCGATCCTCGCGCATGGCCGCCAGGCGGCAGTGATCGAGGAGTCCACTCTCGAACTGCCGTTCTGCAAGCTGGTGCACTTCAAGCGCTGCAGCGACGATCCCGCGGCCCTGACCCGGCTGCGCAGCGATCCGGTCGTGCTCGTGGTCGCACCGCTGTCCGGCCACCACGCGACCTTGCTGCGCGATACGGTGCGCGCGCTGCTGCGCGACCACGACGTCTACATCACCGACTGGGTCGATGCGCGCATGGTGCCGCTCGAGCAGGGGCCGTTCGGACTCGACGACTATATCGGCTACATGCGCCGGTTCATCGGCCAGCTCGGCGCCGACAAGCTGCATGTGATGTCGGTCTGCCAGCCGACCGTACCGGTGCTCGCCGCGGTGTCGCTGATGGCCTCGGCCGGCGAGCGCACGCCGCTGAGCCTGACCCTGATGGGCGGACCGATCGATCCGCGCAAGTGCCCGACCAAGGTCAATGATCTCGCCACCGCGAAGCCGTATTCTTGGTTCGAGACGAACGTCGTGTTCGACGTGCCGCCGAACTATCCGGGCAAGGGACGCCGCGTCTATCCCGGTTTCATGCAGCACGCCGGTTTCGTCGCGATGAACCCGAGCCGGCATTTCAACGCGCATTGGGATTTCTACCAGGACCTGCTGCGCGGCGACCTGGAAGACGCCGCGGCGCACCGGCGCTTCTACGACGAATACAACGCGGTGCAGGATCTGCCGGCCGAGTTCTATCTCGACACGATCCGCATCGTGTTCCAGGAATATCGCCTGCCGCTCGGCACCTGGTTCGTCGATGGTGCGAAGGTCGACCCGGCCAGGATCCGGCGCACCGCGCTGCTGACCATCGAAGGCGAGCTCGACGATATCTCCGGGCTCGGCCAGACCCGCGCCGCGCATGACCTGTGCACGGGCATTCCGGCGAAGAACCATGCCCACATCGAGGTCAAGGGCGCCGGCCACTACGGCATCTTCAGCGGCCGCCGCTGGCGCGACATCGTCTATCCGGACGTGCGCGATTTCATCCGGCGTTTCCACAAGAATAGCTAGGAATATTAGCGTGCGACGCGCATTTTCCGTCTTGTCATTCCGGCGCAGGCCGGAATCCATTTTGCTGTTTTCAGGCAAGGTCGAAATGGATCCCGGCCTGCGCCGGTATGACCCGCGGAAGGTTCCTGGGTCTGCGATTGGCCTGATACTCATGGCACTGCTGTCGATTCCCGCATTCGCCGGGCCACCCGCGAAAGCGCAGACCATGCAGCAGGTGCTCGATGCATCGAAACCCGCCGACTGGCGCACGCTGGATCCCGGCAACACCTTGTACATGGATTTGCCGTCCGGCCGCGTCGTGATCGAGCTCACCAGCGCATTCGCGCCGCTGCACGCGGCAAACATCCGCACCCTGGTGCGCGAACATTATTTCGACGGCCTCAGCGTGCTGCGCGTGCAGGACGACTTCGTCACCCAGTGGGGCGATCCCGACGCGGACAAGCCCGACAAAGCGCGCGCGCTCGGCAAGGCCAGCAAGACGTTGGCGCCGGAGTTCGAACGCAAGAGCGCGCGCGACCTGCCATTCACGCGCCTGCCGGACGGCGACGTCTACGCGCCCGAAGTCGGCTTCAGCAACGGCATGCCGGCCGCGCGCGACCCGAACACCGGTGCGACCTGGCTCGCCCATTGCTATGGCATGGTCGGCGCGGGTCGCGACAACGGCGTCGAGACCGGCAGCGGTGCCGAACTGTACGTGGTGACAGGTCACGCGCCGCGCCAGCTCGACCGCAACATCGCGCTGGTCGGGCGCGTCGTGCAGGGCATGCAGTGGCTGGCGAGCCTGCCGCGCGGCACCGGCGCACTCGGCTTCTACGAGAAACCCGGACAGCGCCTGCCGATCAAGACCGTTCGTGTGGCCGCGGATGTGCCGCTCGCCGAGCGCACACCACTCGAAGTGCTGCGCACCGATACGCCGACGTTTGCCGCGCTGGTCGAATCGCGCCGCAACCGCCGCGACGACTGGTACAAGGTCCGCGCGGGCAAGATCGATCTGTGCAACGTGCCGATTCCGGTGCGCGCGGTTCTGGAACACTCCGCCCACTCGTAAATCGGGCGCTCACGCTACGAGCGCCCCCCTTCCGCCTTCCCTCAACCGCCGGATGGCGGCTTCGACCTTACCCCGCTGCGCAGGGGAAGGAACGGCCAGCCGCGATGCACTGTCTTTTCAAAGCGTCAAAGCTGCGCGGTATTGAACGTATCGCAGCCCTTCAGGTCGCCCGAGGCGAAGCCCGACTTGAACCAGCGCACGCGTTCGGCCGAGGTGCCATGCGTGAACGAATCCGGCACGACGACGCCGCGCGACTGTTTCTGCAGGTTGTCGTCGCCGATCTGGTTCGCCGCA
This sequence comes from Lysobacterales bacterium, assembly GCA_044445505.1. Classification (GTDB taxonomy): domain Bacteria; phylum Pseudomonadota; class Gammaproteobacteria; order Xanthomonadales; family Rhodanobacteraceae; genus Dokdonella_A. The sequence continues at coordinate 8,649 of JBIODY010000010.1, read as the reverse complement.
TTCAATGCGGCTTCGATGTCGCCTGCCTCCAGCCAGTTGAGTTGCTGCTGCGCGTGATTGGCCCACACGCCGGCGAAACAGTCCGCCTGCAGTTCCTGGCGCACCGACAACCCCTCCGCGCCCTGCATCGGCGTACCGCGCTGGGCCGACTGCTCGACCTGGTCCATGATGCCGAGCAGGTTCTGCACGTGATGACCGACCTCGTGCGCGATCACGTAGGCGCGCGCGAAGTCGCCGGCGGCGTGGAAGCGCTGCTGCATTTCCTGGAAGAAATCGAGATCGAGATAGACCTGGCGATCGCCCGGACAATAGAACGGACCCATCGCCGCTGAGGCCGCGCCGCACGCCGACTGCACGCCGCCATGGAACAGCACGAGACGCGGCGCCGGATATTGCTTGCCGCTGGCCTGGAACATCTGGCCCCAGACGTCCTCGGTGCTGCCGAGTATCTTCTTGACGAACAGGGTCTGCTCGTCGTTGGCCGCCGGCGAAACCTGTTGCTGCTGCACCGGCTGATCGCCGCCGCCACCGGCCATGTTGCCGAGCAGTTGCAGGATCTCGCCCGGATTCTTCCCGAACAGGAGACCCACGATCACCACGATGACGATGCCGCCGAGACCGAGGCCGCGACCGCCGCCAAACCCGGGACCACCGCCGCCGCTGCCGCTGTCGTCCTCGACCACATTGTCGCTGCTGCGACCTTTCTGCCAGAGCATGGGTAGATCCTCTTCGGTCGGCCAGTCGAACGGCGCCGACACTACTCTGCCGCCCGCGCGCGCCGCAAGCGGAGCGGCCGGCGCCAACCGCCGCGCAGGCCGAGTTCAGCATTGTTCACAGGCGAGGTGGCGCAAGGCTGGCGCCGCCTGCCCTGTCCCTCAGCTGTCCGATCGCCTTGCTTGCGCATGCCATCCGCCGCATCGATGCCGGCGTCGCCGCCGCTGAACCCGCGCACCGGGCCGGCGTTGCAAGCAATCCGTGGCGGCGCCGGTCCTTGGCGCCGCGCGATGCCGTTGGCTTGCGTATCGACTTTTTCACTCCCGGAGTACCTGATGATGCGCACGCCAGACACGCTGATCGATATCTGGGCCGCGATCGACGCGCGCCTGCGCGGCGCCGGCGAGACGATCCCGCCACTGGTGCTGCGCCTGACCATGGGCTGGGAATTCTGGGAATCGGGAATCGAGAAGCTGCATGGCGAAAACTGGTTCGCCGACATCCAGCAGCGCTTTCCGTTTCCGTTCGATCGCATCCCCGCCGGTTTCAGCTGGACGCTTTCGACCTGGACCGAGATTGTCGGCGCGGTCCTGCTCTGGATCGGACTCGGCACGCGCGTCGCCGCTTTCTCACTGCTGTTCGTGACCTTCGTCGCGACCGCCGCGGTGCACTGGCCGGACATGTGGACGATGTGGAGCGACCTCGCCAAAGGTTACGCGATCACGGACATGGGCCACGGCAACTTCAAACTGCCGCTGTTGTTCGCGGTGATGCTGCTGCCGCTGCTGTTCAACGGCGCCGGCAAGGCGAGCGTCGATCACCTGCTCGCATGGTTTGTCGGCGTGCGCGGTACGTGCACGCCGCTCGAGGATGGCTACGCGTGGGCGCTGGCCGCCGCATTGCTCGCGGTGCCGTTGCTGATGCTGCTGCCGAAAGCAGGAATCGTGCTGCTGGCGCTTGCGGCGCTGCTTGCGATCGCGCAATGGCGCGGTCCACTGAAGCGTGATGCGAGTCCGGCATCGCGACAATCGACGGGCTGAGGCTGAGGACCCGACTCGACGCGCGCACCCGCGCTGCACGGGCGCGCGGCTTGCTATGCTGGCGCGATGAACATTTCCTCGAGCGCCATGCGCATGGCGCAGCGCTTCCGTGGTTTCCTGCCGGTGATCGTCGATGTCGAGACCGGCGGCTTCGACTGCGAGCGGCATGCGCTGCTCGAGATCGCCGCGATCGTCGTGCGCATGGACGAGCACGGCTTCGTGCATCCCGATCCGGTCGTGTCGACGCATGTCGAGGCATTCGCCGGCTCCGAGCTCGATCCGCGCTCGCTCGAAATCACCGGCATCGACCCCGGTCATCCGTTCCGCGGCGCAGTGCCGGAAAAGGAGGCCCTGGACCTGATCTTCAGGCCGGTGCGCACCGCGATGCGCGAGGCCGAATGCCAGCGCGCGATCCTGGTCGGCCACAACGCGGCGTTCGACCTCGGCTTCCTGAACGCCGCGATCCGGCGCACCGCACACAAGCGCAGCCCGTTCCATCCGTTCAGTTGCTTCGATACGGTGACACTCGGCGGGCTCGCGTTCGGGCAGACCGTACTCAGCCGCGCGGTCGAGGCATCGGGCCGCTCGTGGGACGCCCGCGAAGCCCACTCGGCGGTCTACGACACCGAGCGCACCGCCGAGTTGTTCTGCGATGTCGTGAACCGCTGGAAGCGCATGAGCGACATCGCGCAGCTACCCCGCGGCTCGATCTCGTAGAAGCAACGGCAGGGTGGGCCTTGGCCCGCCGCGCCCGATTTCATCGGTGGGCTGGAGCCCACCCTGCACGGCCCCCACGACATATCGCCCGGCTTGATCTCGGTCGCGCACGGGCGCATCTTCAGCCGATGCCGATCTACGAATATGCCCCGACCGAGCCACCCGGCTGTGCATTGTGCTGTTACGGCTTCGAGCGGCTGCAGCGCCTCGCCGATCCGGCGCTGACCCGGTGTCCGGCATGCGGCGGCGTGGTGCGACGCGTGCTCGGCGCGCCGCAGGTCGTCGCCGGCCAGGCGCATGTGTTGCGCGAGGATCATGTCGCGAAACATGGGTTCACCCAATACCGTCGCGTCGGCAAGGGCAAGTACGAGAAGACTGCCGGCAAGGGACCGGACACGATCAGTGGCGACTGACTGAAGCTGCACATGATCGTCACGTGACAATTCGAGATGATCGTCGCACCCCGTTGATTTTCAACACCTTGATGCCGCGTGCGCAGCTCTGCGTCCGGTCATGTAACAACCCTGCAACAAATCCCTCATCGTTCTGCAATGCCGCGGGCCTAAAAAGCGCAGCGTCGGCTTCAACGCCATGTCGCGCTTTTTCATCAAGGAGTCCCGCGTGCCTATCTCGATCACGTCCCGTTCAACGGCCGCCCGTTCAGCGGCTGCCCGTCCAGCCGCCGCCCGTCCAGCCGCCAGCCGTTTCGCCGCCGCCGGTCTCGCTGTCGTCATGGGCAGTGCGCTGCTCGGCGCCGCACCGGCGCAGGCCACCGATATCACCGGCGCCGGCGCGACCTTCATCTACCCGATTCTTTCGAAGTGGTCGGACAGCTACCACAACGCGACCGGCAACAAGATCAACTACCAGTCGATCGGTTCCGGCGGCGGCATCGCGCAGATCAAGGCCGGCACGGTGATCTTCGGATCGTCCGACAAGCCGCTGGATCCGAAGGAACTCGCCGACGCGGATCTCGCCCAGTTTCCGTCGGTGATCGGCGGTGTGGTCCCGGTCGCGAATATCGAAGGCGTCGAGGCCGGCAGGATCCACCTCACCGGACCGCTGCTTGCCGATATCTACCAGGGCAAGATCACCAAGTGGAACGATCCGGCGATCGCGCAGATCAATCCCGACCTTAAACTCGGCGACCGCGCGATCACGGTCGTGCATCGCTCGGATGGTTCGGGCACGACATTCAACTTCGTCAATTATCTGTCGAAGGTATCGCCGGAGTGGAAATCGAAAGTCGGCGAAGGCACTTCAGTGTCGTGGCCGGTCGGCGTCGGCGGCAAGGGCAACGAAGGCGTCGCCGCGTACGTGAAGCAGATCAAGGGCGCGATCGGCTATGTGGAACTCGCCTACGCGCTGCAGAACAAGATGACCTACGCCGCGGTGCAGAACTCGGCCGGCCAGTTCGTGCAGCCGAGTCTGGCAAGCTTCCAGGCCGCCGCAGCGAGTGCGGACTGGAAGAACGCGAAGGACTTCTTCCTCGTGATCACGAACGCACCGGGCGAAAATTCCTGGCCGATCACCGCGACCAACTTCATCCTGGTCTACAAACAGCCGAAGAACGGCGCCGGCACCCGGGCCGCGCTCGACTTCTTCAAGTGGGCGTACGAGAACGGCGGCAAGCAGGCCGAGGAGCTCGACTACGTACCGCTGCCGAAAGCGCTGACCGCACAGATCGAAGCGTATTGGCAGGCCGAGATCAAGCTCTGAGATTGCGGACGAAAGCGCCCCCTTCCGCCTGCGGCACCTTCCCCCGCTGCGCAGGGGAAGGAAACGCGGTGCTCCTGATGCTCCCTCCGCTTGCGCACGGGCGAAGGGAAGCGGTGCTTTTGATGTCCTTCCCCTGCGCAGTGGGGGAAGGTCGCCGACGGGCCGGAAGGGGGCGCGCTTCCGGCCAGCTTCCAAGCCCTCCCCGATCCGCCGAAAGGCTCTTGTCCGCATGGCCCACGTCACAATCACGAGCACGATGACGTCTCCTGTCATCGACGCCAACCGTCGCAACACACGCGACGCCGGCGCCGATCGCGTGTTCCGCTGCGTCGTCACCGCGGCCGGCATGCTCGTGCTTGCCGCACTCGCCGGCGCGGCGCTGTCGATGCTGTGGGGCGGTCGCGAGGCATTCGGGACGTTCGGCTTCGGGTTTCTGTTCTCGACCGAGTGGGACGCGGTCAACCACCGCTTCGGCGCGCTGGTTCCGGTCTACGGCACCCTGGTCACCGCAGCGATCGCGATGCTGATTGCGGTGCCGGTCAGTTTCGGCATCGCGCTGTTCCTGACCGAAGTCGCGCCGGCTTGGCTGCGCGGCCCGGTCGCCGCCGCGATCGAACTGCTCGCCGGCATTCCCTCGATCATCTACGGCATGTGGGGTTTGTTCGTGTTCGTGCCGATCATGGGCGAATACGTGACGCCATGGCTCAACGATCACCTCGGCCACTGGCCGCTGATCGGCGCGCTGTTCACCGGACCGCCGCTCGGCATCGGCATGCTGACCGCCGGAATTGTGCTCGCGATCATGGTGATTCCGTTCGTGTCCTCGGTGATGCGCGAGGTGTTCCTGACCGTGCCGACGCGGCTCAAGGAATCGGCCTATGCGCTCGGCAGCACGACCACCGAAGTGGTCTGGGACATCGTGTTGCCGTACACGCGCTCGGCGGTCATCGGCGGCATTTTCCTCGGCCTCGGCCGCGCGCTCGGCGAGACGATGGCGGTGACCTTCGTGCTCGGCAACGCGCATCGGCTGTCCGCGTCGCTGCTCGAGCCCGGCAACTCGATCGCGGCGACGATCGCGAACGAATTCACCGAGGCCGATTCGGACATTTACCGCTCGTCGCTGATCGCGCTCGGTTTTCTGCTGTTCGTCGTGACCTTCATCGTGCTCGCGGTTGCGAAACTGATGCTGCGTCGCCTGGCGCGAAATGAGGGCACGAAATGAGCGCGATCGCCGACCGTCTGTATCGCAACCGTCGCATCAGGAATCGCGTCGCGATCGTACTCTCCGCGCTGTGCGCCGCATTCGGCCTGTTCTGGCTGGTGTGGATCCTGTGGACGACGCTGGTTCGCGGCATCGCCGCGATGAAGCCGGGCCTGTTCACCCAGATGACACCACCGCCCGGTTCCGAGGGTGGTATCGCGAATGCGCTGTTCGGCAGCCTGCTGATGAGCACGGTCGCGATCATGATCGGCACGCCGATCGGCATCGCCGCCGGCACCTATCTGGCGGAATTCGCCAAGAAGCATCCGATCGGCGAAGTGATCCGATTCGTCAACGACATCCTGCTCTCGGCGCCGTCGATCGTGCTCGGCCTGTTCGTCTACACCCTGGTCGTGCGCACGACCGGGCACTTTTCCGGCTGGGCCGGCGCGCTCGCGCTCGCGCTGATCGTGCTGCCGGTCGTGGTACGCACCACCGACGAGATGTTGCAACTGGTGCCGAGCACGATGCGCGAGGCTGCGCTGTCGCTCGGCGTGCCGCAATGGAAGGTCACCTTGCAGGTGCTCTACCGTTCGGCGTTGCCGGGGATCATGACCGGCATCCTGCTCGCGCTCGCGCGCATCAGCGGCGAAACCGCGCCGCTGCTGTTCACCGCACTCAACAACCAGTACTGGACGCACGATCTCGGCGCACCGATGGCGAGCGTGCCGGTGGTGATCTTCCAGTATGCGATGAGTCCGTACGACTCCTGGCAGAGCCTCGCCTGGGCCGGTGCGTTCGTGGTCACGATTTTCGTGCTGCTGCTGAGTCTTCTGTCCCGCGCGATCCTGCTGCGCAACAAGGTTTCCCATGACTGATGCCCACATTTCCGCCGCACCCGCGGACGCTCCGTCCACCGCCGTCGTGCCGTCGCTTGCCGCGCGGCCGAAAATGGCGGCACGCAACCTCGATTTCCACTACAACGACTTCCGTGCGCTGAAGGGCGTCAACTTCGACATCGCCGAGAAACGCGTCACCGCGCTGATCGGCCCGTCCGGTTGCGGCAAATCAACCTTGCTGCGCGTGTTCAACCGTATCTACTCGATCTATCCGAAACTCGAGGCGACGGGCGAAGTCCTGCTCGATGGCGAGAACATCCTCGATGCGAAATTCCCGCTGAACCGGTTGCGCTCGAAGGTCGGCATGGTGTTCCAGAAACCGGTGCCGTTCCCGATGTCGATCCACGACAACATCGCCTATGGCATCCGCCACTACGAGAAGCTGCCGAAGAGCGAGCTGGATGCGCGGGTCGAGCAGGCCCTGGCCCAGGCTGCGCTGTGGGGCGAGGTCAAGGACAAGCTAAAATCGAGCGCGCTCGGCCTTTCCGGCGGCCAGCAGCAACGTCTGTGCATCGCGCGCGCGATCGCGCTGAAGCCTGAGGTGATCCTGCTCGACGAGCCGACCTCGGCGCTGGATCCTCTTGCCACCGCGAAGATCGAGCAATTGATTTCCGAGCTCAAGAGCCAGTTCACGATCGCGATCGTCACCCATAACATGCAGCAGGCCGCGCGCTGTTCGGACTTCACCGCGTTCATGTACCTCGGCGAGCTGGTCGAGTTCGGCGACACGGAGCGGCTGTTCACCAAGCCGGCGAAGAAACAGACTGAAGATTACATCACCGGACGATTTGGCTGAGAGACCGACCATGAATGCTACCCCGCAAACCGGCGATCACATCGTCAAGAGCTACGACGCCGAGCTGAAGCGCCTGACCGGCGAAATCCAGCATATGGGCGAGATCGCGCTCGAACAACTCGAGGCGGCAATCGACGCGGTGATCGAGCGCGACAGCGACACGGCGATGGCGGTCGTGCACAACGACGGCGCGATCGACAGTCTCGAACACGAAGTCAGCCACGACGTGGTGCGGCTGCTCGCGTTGCGCCAGCCGATGGCGCGCGACCTGCGCGAGATTCTCGCGGCATTGCGCATCGCAGCCGATATCGAGCGTATCGGCGACTACGCCGCGAATGTCGCCAAGCGCTCGATCGTGCTGAACCAGGCCGCGCCCGTGCAGCTCGCGAACGCGCTGCCGCGCTTGGCGAAGCTTGCCGGCGACCTCGTGCGCGAAGTGCTCGCCGCGTATCGCGACAACGACGCCGACCGCGCGCTCGAAGCCTGGGCGCGCGACGAGGAACTCGACGAGCAGTACACCGGCCTGTTCCGCGAGCTGCTGACCTACATGATGGAGGATCCGCGCAACATCACTTCATGCACGCATCTGCTGTTCATGGCGAAGAACATCGAGCGCATCGGCGACCACGCGACCAACATCGCCGAGAACATCTACTTCCTGGTGCACGGAACGCACATCGCGCAGACGCGCCGCAAAGCCGATGCGACTGCGAACACGGCGCTTCCGATCGACGACCCGCGCTGAAAGCATCGAGCTCTCCCTGTGGGAGCGGCTTCAGCCGCAATGCTTGCAGTCCTCCCCTGCAAGCGGAGGGTCGGGTGGGGATGATGTTCGCCGTGCCACGCAAGAGCATCGCGGCTGAAGTTGCTCCTGCAACACGATCATCGGATTCGCATTGCGCAGGGCGCCTACTTCCCGGCGCGCTGGCGCAGCACCTCGAACAGCGCAATCCCCGCGGCGACCGAGACATTGAGGCTTTCGACATCGCCGCGCATCGGGATATGCGCGAGGAAGTCGCAGCTTTCGCTGGTGAGCCGGCGCATGCCTTCGCCCTCGCTGCCGAGCACGATCGCGATCGGACCGTTGAGGTCGACCGCGTAGATGGATTGCGGCGACTCCTTGCCGGCGAGCCCGACCAGCCACACGCCGGCGTCCTTGAGCCCTTTCAACGCGCGCGCGAGATTGGTCACCGAGACGATCGGCACGCGATCGGCGGCACCCGACGAGGCGCGCCGCACCGTCGGCGTCACGCCGACCGCGCGATCCTTCGGCACCATCACCGCGGTCACGCCGGACGCTTCGGCGCTGCGCAGGCAGGCGCCGAAATTGTGCGGATCGGTGACTCCGTCGAGCACCAGCAGCAGGGCCTCGCGCCCGGCCTTCTCGACCAGCCCGGCCAGCGCCGATTCCGGCAACGGCGCCGGCGCGTTGTAGTAACCGACCACACCTTGATGGCGGCCACCACCGGTCATCTTGTCGAGTGCCGCGCGGTCGCGCGCATGCGGCTTCACGCCGAGTTCGCGGGCGCGTTCGCCGAGCTCCTTGACACGCACATTGTGCGT
>JBIODY010000009.1:0-17856 GCA_044445505.1 Lysobacterales bacterium | reverse complement strand
CCGAACCCATGACTTCGACGCCGTCGTAGCCGGCTTCCTGGGCTTTTTCCGCGCAGTTCACGAAGTCGGCGATCGTGCGCTCGACGCCGCGCGCCGACAGCGCGCGTGGCGTGAACGGGGTGATCGGCGACTTGATCCGCGATGGTGCGACCGAAAGCGGGTGATACGCGTAACGCCCGGCGTGCAGGATCTGCAGGCAGATGCGGCCGCCCTCCGCATGTACCGCGCGGGTGATCCTGCGATGCGGCGCGACCTGCCACGGCATCGACAGCCGACTCGCGAAGGGCGTCAGCCAGCCGACGATGCTCGGCGCAAAACCGCCGGTCACCATCAGGCCGACGCCGCCGCGTGCGCGTTCGGCGAAATACGCGGCGAGCTTGCCGAAGTCGCGCGCGCGGTCTTCCAGCCCGGTGTGCATCGAGCCCATCAGCACCCGGTTCGGCAGCGTGGTGAAACCCAGGTCGAGCGGGGCGAATAGGTTCGGATAGCGCACGTGCAGTTCCGGTCAAACGATCGTATGAAGATGCCCGGAATACGACGCGGCGACAAGCGGCCGCCGTCAGTGCACGATGCGCAGCACGATCAAGGTCTGGTCGTCGACACCCAGCGCGCTGCCCTGGTGTGCGAGCAGATCGTCGCGCAGCTGGGCCAGCAGGGCTGCAGGATCCGTGGGGCCGGTCCGCACCCGCTCGATCAATCGATCGCTTCCGAATGGGCGCTGGTCGCGGTCGCGCGCCTCGATAACGCCGTCGGTACAGAGCACCAGCAGGTCTCCGCTGTCGACCTCGAACGTCTCGTTCTGCCACTCGTGATCGCGCAGGATGCCGAGCGGGATCTGCGTGCCGGCGCCGCGCGCGGTCACGGCGTCGCCGTGCCGGTGCAGCAGCGGCGGATGGCCCGCGTCGACGTAGACCGCGCGGCGCAGATCCGGGCGATACAGCAACGCGAATGCGGTCAGGAAGTGCTGCCGCTGCCGACGCGAGAAGAAGTAGCGGTTCGCATAGGTCAGCGCGCCCGCGGGTCCGCTTTTCTCGTCGCCCTGATAGGTGCGCAGGATCGCATCGAACTGCACCGCTTCCATCGCGGCCGCGGCACCGTGCCCCGATACATCGGCGAGCATCAACGCCCAGATGTCGGCGCCATCGCGCGGGAAATCCGCGGGCGCGCGCTGGGTCAGCGACATCAAGTCGTAGTAGTCGCCGGCCGCGGTCTCGGCGGGTTGCCAATGCACCGCATAGTCGAGTCCGCGGATGACCGGATTGTCGGGCAGGAGCAGACGCTGCACGTCGGCCAGCCCTTCGATCGCCTCGCGCTGGCGCACCGTTTCATCGCGCAGGGCGCGGGTTACCAGCGGCCGGATGATCAGGCTGGCGGCGAGGTTGGCCTCGATCAGCAGCGCGTCGAGATCGATCGCGTCGAAACGGTTTGCATCTCCGCTGCCGAATGCGAGCCAGTGCGACACCCTGCCGGCGTTCGCGACCGGGGTCCCGAGTAGCGCGGCGGGCCCTCCCAGCGCCTGTGCGAACGCGGTGGCCGCATGTTCGGGGGCGAGGCGCAGGACGCACGCGTGAGGCTGCGCGAACAGCCCCGCCGTCAGCGCGTCCCGGAACGGCGGCGGGCGCGGGTCGCGTCCGAGCGGATCGGTGTTGGGCACGCGTTCGCTGCCGTCGGCGTCGATCAATCCGGCGATCCGGCATTGCCCGGGCGGGACGTCGCCGACCTGCAGCAGCGCGAGCGAACAGCCCGGACGGTACGCCGCGAAATACGCATGCAGGGCACGCAGCGCGGTGACGGAGTCGCCGTCGAATCCGCTCAGCAGCAGCAGTCGATCGAAACGGGAGGCGGGCGGCGACAAGGGTCGGCTGAGTGTGGGAGCTCGGGCGATTCTGCACGCGCCGTCGGCACGCGCCAAGGTTCTCACGCATCTCGTTCGCGCGAGGGCAGGCCCGAGGCGCCGTGGACGCGATGTCTGGCACAATGCGCGCCCCGCGGGCGCCGGTGGCGCTCCGCGTACCCTTCAGTCACGGAATTCCGCATGTCCCAGCCCGACATCCGTTCGGCCGTCCGGCCGGATCCCGACCAGCCGATGGTCGACATTGCCGACTACGTCGCCGGCTACTCGATCCAGTCGCAGGAAGCGTACGACACCGCGCGCTACATGCTGCTCGATTCGCTCGCCTGCGCGATGCTGGCGATGAAGTTCCCCGAATGCGTGAAGCATCTTGGCCCGCTGGTGCCGGGCGCGGTGTTGCCGGGCGGTGCACGCGTGCCGGGCACGAGCTGGGAACTCGATCCGGTGCAGGCCGCCTACAACATCGGCGTGCAGATACGCTGGCTCGACTTCAACGACACCTGGCTGGCCGCGGAATGGGGTCATCCGTCCGACAACCTCGGCGCGATCCTGGCCGTTGCCGACTACCTGTCGCGCAAGGCCGAGCGCGAGGGCGGCAAGCAATTCACCGTGCGCGACGTGCTTGGCCACGCGATCAAGGCGCACGAGATCCAGGGTTGCTACGCGCTCAAGAACAGCTTCAACCGCGTCGGCATGGACCACGTGATCCTGGTCCGCCTGGCTTCGACCGCAGTGGCGACGCAGATGCTTGGCGGTGGCAAGGACGAAATCGTCAATGCGGTCAGTCACAGCTGGATAGACAACGGCGCATTGCGCACCTATCGCCACGCGCCGAACACCGGTCCGCGCAAGAGTTGGGCGGCTGGTGACGCGTGCCGTCGCGCGGTCACGCATGCGCTGAATGCGGTCAAGGGTGAGGTCGGTTATCCGTCGGCGCTGTCCGCGAAGACCTGGGGTTTCTACGACGTCGCGTTCAAGGGCCAGCCGTTCGAGTTCGAACGCCCGTTGGGCAGCTACGTGATGGAGAACGTGCTGTTCAAGATCAGCTACCCGGCCGAATTCCACGCCCAGACCGCAGTCGAATGCGCGATGCAGCTGCACGCCGAGGTCGCCGGAAAGCGGGACCAGGTCGAAAAGATCGTGATCGAGACCCAGGAAGCGGGCGCGCGCATCATCGACAAGACCGGGCCGCTGGCGAACTACGCCGATCGCGACCATTGCATCCAGTACATGGTCGCGGTGCCGCTGATCTTCGGTCGCCTGACCGCGGACGACTATTCGGACGCCGTCGCCGCCGATCCGCGCATCGATGAGCTGCGCGCGAGGATGGAGGTCAAGGAGAATCCGCAGTTCACCAAAGATTACTTTGATCCGCAAAAGCGCTATATCGGCAATTCGGTCCAGGTGTTCTTCAAGGACGGCAGCTCGACCGGCAAGGTTTCGATCGACTATCCGATCGGGCATCGCAAGCGCCGCGGCGAGGGCATTCCGGTGCTGCTGACCAAGTTCGAAGCCGCCCTGGCCGGACATCTGCCGGCGAACCGCGTGCGCGAGATTGTTGCGGCGAGCCGCGATCCGGAAACCCTCGATGCGATGCCGATCCACCGTTTCCTCGACGGCTTTGCGCTCTGACTGACTCGGTCCTTAACAGCAATTTCACACGTGGTGGCTCTTGCCGACCGATGCAGCTAGACTCCCGCCGCAGCCCTAGACCCATGCTAAATTGTTAAGCGCACGTTTCCCCGGCGTCATTTTGGCGTAGACTAGGGATAGTGTGAGCGTCCAGCGAGGGTTGGGCGGACGCGTGGCGAATACCAAAAAACGAGAGAGGAGACTCTGAATGAAACGTAATGCCCTTAGTGCGCTCATCGCCCTGGCGCTTGTCGGCGGCAGCGCCGTCGCGAACGCGCAGGACTTCGGCAGCTGGTATGTAGCACCGCGCATCGGCGCGGATATCCCCGACAGCAGCCGCAAGACGGATGCGTCCGTGTGGGGCGGCATCGGCGTCGGCGTGTGGGTCAACCCGCACCTGGCCGTCGATTTCGAATACACGATGAACAATGCCGACTTCAAGAACGACTCCTTCCGTAGCGGCCACCAGTGGGAAAGCATCGGCCTCGGCGTCAGCGGTCGCTGGTTCTTCGGCGACGAAGGCGCGCAGTGGCGTCCGTACATCATGGCAGGCGTTGGCGCACTGCGTCATGCCGCCTACTCGGGCTTCCTGCTTCAGGCGCAGGGCTTCCACGAGAATGGCTGGGATCCGATGGCCACGATCGGCGGCGGCGTCCAGTACAACATGTCCGACCGCATGGCGCTGCGTGGCGAAATTGCCGCGCGTTACGACCATGACAACAACACCGAGAACAATCTCGCCGAAGCGCTCGGTTACAACATCCAGCGCCACAGCGGCTTCACCGACGGCATCGTCAGCGTCGGCCTCGTGTACAGCTTCGGCGGCCACGCCGCACCACCTCCGGCTGCTGCGCCGGCCGCTCCGCCGCCGGCTGCCGACTGCCACACGATGGACAGCGATCATGACGGCGTCAATGACTGCGACGACAAGTGCCCGGATACGGCTGCCGGCACGATCGTCGGCCCCGACGGCTGCCCGCAGAAGGTGGTCATCGATCTGCGCGGCGTGAACTTCAAGTTCGACCGTCCGAAGAAGGGTGAGCACAACATCGAGCCGACCCTGCAGGTCCCGACGGCCGATTCGGTCGCGATCCTCGACCAGGCAGTCGACGCGCTGAAGCGTTACCCGGACATCAAGGTTGAACTCGACGGCCATACCGACTCGATCGGTACCGACGCGTACAACCAGAAGCTGTCCGAGCGTCGCGCGCAGATCGTCAACGACTACCTGATCGCTCATGGTATCGACGCCAGCCGCATCACCGCGGTCAAGGGCTTCGGCGAAAGCCAGCCGATCGACACCAATGCGACCAAGGAAGGCCGTGCGCGCAACCGCCGTACCGAGCTGAAGGTCGAGAATCCGGGTTCGTAATCCGGGTTCGCAACAGGCATGACGAAAAAGCCCGGCGCAAAGCCGGGCTTTTTCTTTGCGGGCTCCCAGGGCCAAGCCTGATCGAGAATCGCGGGCTCGCGGCCGCGACGACCTGGCCGCGACGACGTAGTGGTGAAACGGCCTGCAATGACGGGTAACGTTTCAGCGCGCGAGCGTCGGAGTGAGCTCCGGCGCGATCGCCTTGACCATCGCATTCGCGATCTGCACGTTGCCGGCGATCAGGTTGCCGCTCTCGGGCAGGCCTTCGCGGCCGGAGAAATCGCAATAGCGTCCGCCGGCTTCGCGCACCAGCACGCAGGCGGCGGCCATGTCCCAGGGTTTCAAGCCGATCTCGTAGAAGCCATCGAGTCGTCCCGCCGCGATATAGGCGATATCCAACGCGGCCGAGCCGGTGCGACGGATGTCCTCGGCTTCCACCAGCAGTGCGCGGGTCATGCCGATTTGCGCTTCGAGATGGCGGCGCTGGCGGTACGGAAAGCCGGTGACGAGCAGGGCGCCGCTCAAGCCGTCGCGCTTGCCGACGCGGATGCGCCGGTCGTTCAGGTAGGCTCCGTTGCCCTTGTCCGCGGTGAACAATTCGTCGCGCAACGGATCGTAGATGACGCCGAGCGTGGGCTCGCCGCTCTCCAGCAAGCCGATCGAAACGCAGAAATGCGGGAAGCCGCGCAGATAGTTGTGGGTGCCGTCGAGCGGATCGATGACCCAGACATTGCGCGATTTGCCGGATGCACCCGATTCCTCGCCGAGCGTCGCATCGCGCGGAAAGGCGCGCTTGAGTTCGCGTATGATTTCGGCCTCGGCCAGCTTGTCCACCTCGGACACGTAGTCGTGGCGCTGCTTCTCGATGACATCGAGGCTGTCCAGGCGATTCATGTAGCGCAGGATGATCTGGCCGGCGGCGCGCGCGGCGCGCACCGCCACGTTGACGGCGGGTCTGGGCATGTGATTTCGCTGGACGGGCTGAGAAAGAACGGTGCGCACGCGTGCTCGCGCGAGCGGCGCGCAGCGTAGCAGATCGCTGCGTGCCGACCAAACCCGCCGGACCGAGGCGGTGGTCCGGACCGGATTTCCTGGATTGCCCGTTCGCGTCGAGCGTAGCCTGCGCAGCAGCGAAGTCGAAGCGTGGCGCCAATGCCCTTCGACGTGCCTTCGGCGCTACGCTCGGAACCTGTCCCGGACGCGTTCCGGTGCGCACGGAATTTCCAACCGAATCACTACCGGATCGCTGCGTTCCACATCACCCATCAAGCGATGACCGACCCAGCCGACAATCCGCTTGAGCGCGTGCGCTTTGTGCTCGTCAACACCTCGCATCCGGGCAATATCGGCTCGGCCGCGCGCGCGATCCGGACGATGGGCATGCACCGCCTGGCGCTGGTCGCGCCGCAGGCGTTTCCACACGGTGATGCGTTCGCGCTGGCCGCGGGCGCGACCGATGTGCTGGATGCCGCCGTGGTCAGCGCCGACGTGCCGGCTGCGATCGCGGACTGCCGCCTCGTGCTCGGCGCGACCGCACGCCGCCGCGGTGTCGTGCTCGACGAGCTCACCCCGCAGCAAGCCGCGCAACGCGTGCTCGCAGCGGCCGTCGACGGGCAGCAGGTAGCGCTGCTGTTCGGCAACGAGCGCTCCGGTCTCGACAACGACGAGATCAAGCACTGTCATGCTGCGATCACGATCCCGAGCGACCCGACCTATTCCTCGCTGAATCTCGCCCAGGCGGTGCAGATCGTCGCCTACGAACTGCGCATGGCGCATCTTGCCGGCATCGTCGCCGCTGCCGCACAGCGCGCCGAGCCCGCCGCGAGCGCGGCGGAAATGGAAGGGTTTTTCGAGCATCTGGCGCAGACGCTCGACGCCATCGAGTTCCACAAGGGGCGCTCGCCACGCACGATCCTGCAGCGCCTGCGTCGCTTGTTCCTGCGCGCAGCGCCGGACCGGCGCGAACTGCGCGTGCTGCGCGGGATTCTCGCGGATGCCTCGCGGATGGCGCGGTTGAGACGTGAGACGTGAGACGACGTGAGACGGAGCGCTTGCGCCGTTTCGCCTTTGCTTCTCGTCCGAGCGAGCCCAGCGAGCGACGTCCCACGTTTCATATCAGAGCGGTGACTTGCCCACCCTTGCAATCAGCAGCTTGTCGATGCGCGCGCCATCGAGATCGACGACCTCGAAACGCAGGCCGTTCCAGGTGAAATGTTCGCCGGCCTGCGGAATGCGCCCCAACTGCGCCATGACCATGCCGGCCGCGGTGCGGAAATCGTGGTCGTCCTCGTTCGGCAGCTCGGCAAGTCCCAGCAGCTCGCGCAGATCGTCGATGCCGACGCTGCCGTCCACGAGCCAGCTGCCGTCATCGCGCTGCACGATCGGATGGTCGCGGGTCTCGGAACGCGGCGCGGCGGCCCTGCCGACGACCGCGGACAGCAGGTCGTTCAGGGTGACCAGGCCCTCGATGTCGCCGTATTCGTCGACGACCAAGGCGAGCGGCGTTTCCGCGTCGCGGAATTCCTCGAGCAGGTCGAGCGCGCGCGCTCCCCCCGGCACGTACAGCGGCTTGCGCAGCGCGCCGAACAGATCGGCTTGCGCGCCGCGCGCGATACGCCCGATCACGCGCTTGACCTCGAGCACGCCGAGGACCTCCTGTTCATTCGCGCGGTAGACCGGATAGCGCGAATACGGCGTGTCGCGCATGACCCCGAGGTTGTCGTCGTTCGAGGCTGTCGCATCCAGCCAGGCGATGCGCATGCGCGGCGTCATCACGCTGTCGACGCTGCGATCGCCCAGTCGCAGCACGCGGTTGACCATGTTGCGCTCGTCGGAATCGATGACGCCCTGGTCGGCACCCTCGGCAACCAGCAAACGGATCTCCTCCTCGCTGACATGCTCGCGGCTCACCGTGTCCATGCGCAGCAGGCGCAGCAGCAGCCGGGTCAGGCCGATCAGCACGAATGCGAACGGCGTAGCCAGCCAGGTCATGAAACGCATCGGCAGCGCGACCGCGATCGCGAATTTCTCCGGATCGACCAGGGCGATGCGCTTGGGTGCGAGTTCGCCGAGCAGCATGTTGAGGAAGGTGATGGCGGCAACGCTCAAGGACACGCCGATCGCGACGCTGTAGCGATCGAGGCCGGGCACGTCGAGCGCGTCGAACGCGATGCCGATGCGCTCGCCGATATCGGCACCGAGCGCCGCGCCGGCGCTGATCTGCAGCAGGGTGATGAAGACCTGCACGGTGGCCAGGAAGCTCTCCGGCGCCTGGACCAGGTCGAGCGCGACCTGGGCGCGCCGGCTTTCGCGTGCGAGCTGCTTGAGGCGGCTCTGGCGCGCCGTCATCAACGCCATCTCGCTGAGCGCGAAGAAGCCGTTGCACAGCGCAAGCACGACCACGAGGACGAATTCGATCAGCATTCGGGGCGAGTGTAGCAATCCGGCGACGGCTTCCGCCCGGGTGGCGAGCGCGACAGCGCCGCTCCCGCCCGGCGCACCGGCTGCGGTACCATGTGCGACCTTTCGGCCCTCGCCCGCGGCGAGGTCAATCCGCAACCTGCCTCCGGCAGGCGACGACAGGCCCGATCATGTTCTCGTTGCAGACGATTTTCGGCAAAGGCGACAAGTTCTACGGGCTGCTCGAAGCGAGTGCGGCGGCGGCGCGCGACTCGGCTGCCGCGCTGGTGCGCATGTTCCAGGCGCGGCCGCTGGCGCCGTCGCTGGACGAATTCCTGCTCGCACGCAAACGCGAGAAGGAGCTCACCGCGCAGATCAGCCAGGAACTCGTCAACACCTTCGTGACCGCGCTCGACCGCGAGGACATCGAGGCGCTGTCGGCGGCCCTGAACAAGATCACCAAGTCGGTCTCGAAGTTCGCGGAACGCTATTCGCTGGCCGCGGACCGCCTCGGTGACGTCGATTTCGCGTCGCGCGCGAGCCTGCTCGAGAAGGCCGCCGACGTGATCGTGCAGATGGTCGCGCACCTGCGCAAGGGCATGAACCTGGAAACGATGAAGGGGCTCAACGACCGCCTCCAGGCGATCGAGAATCAGGCGGATCGGCTGATGATCGACCTGTATCGCGATCTCTACGACGGCCGCCACGAGCCGATCCGCATCCTGCTGTTGAAGGACCTGTTCGAACTGCTCGAGAAGGCGATCGACCGTTGCCGCGATGCCGGCAACGTGGTCTACCAGATCGTCCTCAAGAATTCCTGATCGCGCCGCGCGCCGCGCAACAAGGACACTAGATGGAACTTGCCCTCGTCCTGCTGGTGGTCGCGATCGCGCTGGTGTTCGAATACATCAACGGCTTCCATGACACCGCGAACTCGATCGCGACGGTGGTCGCGACCAAAGTACTGAGCCCGGGCCAGGCAGTGCTGCTGGCGGCGGCGACGAACCTGGTCGGTGCGCTCGCCGGCACTGCGGTCGCGAAGACCATCGCGTTGGGCCTGGTCGACACCCATATCGTCACGGTGACGCCGGTCGTGCTGATCTGCGCGCTGCTCGGCGCGATCGTCTGGAACCTGATCACCTGGTGGTGGGGCCTGCCATCCAGCTCATCGCATGCGCTGGTCGGCGGCCTGTGCGGCGCCGCGCTGGCCGCCGCGCACGACAACTGGAGTGCGATCCTGTGGGCGCAGGGCGGCACGCACTGGTGGGGGGAGAAGGGCGTGCTGCCGAAAGTCGTGTTGCCGATGGTGACTTCGCCGGTAGTCGGTTTCATCATCGGCCTCCTGCTGATGGGCCTGTTGTTCTCGCTGATGGAATTTCTCGGCTCGCGCAAGGGACCGCTGCAGAAGCTCGGCCGCACGCGTTTCGCGAACGCATTCTTCGGCAAGGCGCAATTGGTGTCCGCGAGTGCGATGGGCCTGTCGCACGGACTCAACGATGCGCAGAAGACCATGGGCATCATCGCGCTTGCGCTGGCCGGTGCGACCACCACCGGCACGTTCGATCACGTGCCGGCATGGCTGCACTTCCTGCGCGTCGAGGAGGATGCCGCCAAGCAGTTCGAGATCGCGGTCTGGATCAAGGTGCTGTGCGCGCTGGTCATGGCAGCCGGCACCGCAATCGGTGGCTGGCGCATCATCAAGACGCTCGGCCACAAGCTGGTCAAGCTGCATCCGATCAACGGCTTCGCGGCCGAGACCGCTTCGGCCACCGTGATCCTGACCGCATCGCACTTCGGGTTCCCGGTCTCGACCACACACAACATCTCGGCCGCGATCCTCGGCGTCGGGGTGGCCAAGCGCGTCAATGCAATTCGCTGGACCATCGTCGAACGCATGGTGTGGGCGTGGATTCTCACCCTGCCGGTCACCGGCGGCATCGCCTGGTTGCTGGTCGAGGCCGCGCACCTGTCCGGCTGGGCGAAGTGACGGGATACGTCAGAAGCTGTCGCCACCGCTCGAAATCGCCTGTTCCATGCGATCGCCCAGCGTGCCGAGTTCGGTCAGCACGCGATCGATCTCGTTTTCCGAAAGCAGGCCGTACGGCCGGTTCTCGCACAGGTGCAGATAAGGCGAGCCTTCGAGGTCGCTGACCGCGAGATAGCCGGTGCGCTGCTCCCAGTTGAAGCGCAGGCAACGCATACCGTCCATGCCCGTGAACGGGCCGATCGGCGTCGAGATGCGCAGGTATTTCGCGCCTTCCTCGTCCTCCATCTCGGCCAGGTACAGGCCCTGATGGCGGCCATCGTCGAAGGTGAGGTCGAAACTGATCAGGTACGGATCGTTCGTGCGCAGCGCATGACGACTGCCCACGTGGGAACGGATCTGTTCGAAACTCTGCACGGCCGTGCTCCGTGTTGCGCGATCGCTATGCTAACGTTTGCTGCCGATGAAGTCAGGCCGATCCGACATTCCACCAGCGCATTCGCGGATCTGCGCCGTGATCGCGGCGATTCCGCAAGGCAAGGTGGCCAGCTATGGCGAGATCGCCACGCGCGCCGGTTGGCCCGGCCGGGCCCGATTGGTCGGACGGGTCCTGCGTGAGACGCCGCCAGGTCAGGACCTGCCGTGGCATCGCGTGTTGCGCGCGGATGGGCGCATCGCGTTTGCACCGGGCAGCCGCCCGTTTCGCGAGCAGGTGCGCCGGCTCGCCGCCGAGGGCGTGCTCAGCCGCCGCGGCCGCGTCGATCTCGATCGCCACGGCTGGGAGCGAAATCTCGACGACTTGTTGTGGGGACCGACGAGCGCGCCGAAGCCGCGCAAGCGATGAGGATCCATCAGCCCATCCCGGCTCCGGTTGGTGCCGGCGAACACGGTGACGGCCGCGCACGATCCAGGTGTTGTGGACTGCGTCATGTTCACGCCTGCCGGCGCAAGCTACAGTCCGCGCATCCGGGAACAGTCCGAGAGAGGGCAGCATGGTCCGCTCAGGGGGTCGTCGGCATCGCGCCTGGTCGATCGCGGGTTGGTTCGCGCTGGCCGCGCTCGCGCCCTCGCAAGTGCAGGCGCTCAGTCATTTGCCTGACGCCGGTTTCCGCGACAGTTTCGACGGCACCGCAAATGGCCCGTCTAGCGATGCCGATGCATCGCGTTTCCTGGCCCAGGCGACCTTCGGGGCCGCCGACGCAGACATCACGCATCTGCGCCTTGTCGGCTACACCGGCTGGCTCAACGAGCAGTTCGGGGCAACCCAGTCGACGCAAGTCCCCTATCTCGACTGGGTCGAGCATCTGGTGTGTCCACCAGGCGACGACTATTGCAACAACGTCGCGGAATATGCGGGCACGCGCCTGGAAATCTGGACCATCAACTCGGTCGGCACGCCCGATCCGAGCCGTGGCCAGAGTATCGCGAGCGACCAACTGCGTCAGCGTGTCGCGTTCGCGCTCAGCGAGATCTTCGTGGTCTCCAACAGCAACGGCACCCTGGCGGGGCAACCGTGGGCGCTGGCGAGTTTCTACGACATGCTCGCCGCCGACGCATTCGGCAACTACCGCAGCCTGCTCGAGGACGCGACCAAGCATCCGGCGATGGGCATCTTCCTGAGCTCGATCCAGAACCAGAAGGCCGACGCGACCCAGAACATCCACCCGGACGAGAACTACGCGCGCGAGATCAACCAGCTGTTCTCGATCGGCCTGGTCCAGCTGAATCCCGACGGCACGCCGAAGCTCGCCGGCGGCCAGCCGATTCCGACCTACGACCAGACCACCGTGCGTGGTTTCGCCGCAGTGTTCACCGGCTGGGATTTCAACAGCATCGGCTGCAGCGTCGACTATCAGGACGGCGTGCCGTTGTGCTGCAACAACCCGGACAATCCCGACCAGTACTTCTACTGCGGGCCGAGCAATTCGGACGACCTCGAATGGCAGCGGCCGATGCAGCCGGTCGATTACTGGCACGACAACACGTCCGACAAGCAGTTGCTGGTCTATGCCGGCGTCGCGCTTCCCGGCGGCCTGCTGGTCCACGGCGGCGACACGCAGGCCGAACTGACCGCTGCTCTCGACAATATCTTCAATCACCCGAACGTCGGCCCGTTCATCGCGACGCGCCTGATCCAGCGCCTGGTCACCAGCAATCCGACGCCGGCCTACGTGCAGCGCGTCGCACAGGTGTTCGACGACGACGGCAGCTCGGCGCATGTGCGCGGCAACCTGAAGGCTGTGGTCAAGGCGATCCTGCTCGATTCCGAGGCACGCTATGGCCAGTGGCAGCATGCGGACACGTTCGGCAAGCTGCGCGAGCCGCTGCTCAAGCTGACCCAGATCTGGCGCGCTATGCAGGCGCGCACACCGACCGGCGATCCGATCTACAGCGGACGCTCCGGCAATCTCGGCACCTATCCGCCGATCGTGGAGCAGATCGGCGAGGCGCCGCTGTATTCGCCGACCGTGTTCAACTTCTTCAAACCGGACTTCGCGCAGCCGGGTGAAGTGCGCACGCGCGGCCTGGTCAGCCCCGAGTTCCAGATCCTGAGCGACACGATGTCGACATCGACGCCGAACTACTTGTTCCACCAGATCTACTGCGACTACACCGCCAGCCAGAGGTGCTATGCCAGCGACGATCCACAGACGCTGCAGATGAACGAGGACCGCGATGCGACGTTGGCGGTGAGCGATCCGGCGGCGCTGATCGATCGCTACAGCACGTTGCTGATGGGCGCTCAGATGTCGCCGTTCATGCGCGACGTGCTGGTCACGCGCCTGAATGCGATGGACGCGGCGGACTACGACAGCCTCGGTCGCGCGCGCGTGCAGGAAGCGTTGTACCTGATCTTCAACTCGCCCGAATATTCGATACAGAAATGAAAAGCTCGTCATACCGGCGCAAGCCGGAATCCAGCCTTGCACGATTTTCCGAAGAACCGGATCCGGCTTTTGCCGGATGACGACCCACTGAGAATCCATCCATGCACGTGAATCGACGCGAATTCCTGCGCAAGAGCATCTGCACCGCGCTCGGCGGCGCGGGGCTTTATTCCGCGCTCGGCAACCTGCGCCTGATCGCGGCCGCAGCGGCTGCCTCGCATCGCTACACGTTCACCGACTACAAGGCGCTGGTCTGCGTTTATCTGTATGGCGGCAACGACAGCTTCAACACGCTTGCGCCGTACGATGCGAGCCATTACGGCGTTTACCAGGGTTCGCGGCAGGGCCTCGCGCTGGCGCAGAGCGATCTGGCCGCGAACAGCCTGTCGGCTCTGCCGCCGGGCGGCGGCCTGCCGGGCGGTCCGCCCAGCGACGGTGGTTCCTACGGCCTGCATCCGGCGATGGGCGCGGTGGCCGGCGGCAATGCCGGCTTGCGTGGCCTGTTCAACAGCGGCAAGGCGGCGATCGTCGCGAATGTCGGTTCGCTGTTGTACCCGATCACGCAGGCGCAATACCAGAACGGCACGATCGCGACGCCATCGCAGCTGTTCTCGCACGACGACCAGACCAACCAGTGGCAAACCTCGCGTCCCGACGATGCCAGCGCGAACGGCTGGGGCGGTCGCATCGCCGACCTATTGTACAGCGCGAACGCCGGACAGGTTCCGATGAGCATCACGCTGTCGGGCGAGAACCGTTTCCAGCGTGGCGGCGTCGTCAATCAGTATTCCGTGGATGCCTACAACGCCGCATTTGACGCAGCCGGTGTCGACGATCAGGGCAATCCCGCTCCGTTCTTCAGCGTCGCCGGCATGAACTATCGCGGCGACGGCAACGAATCCTGGATCATCAACGGCGGTGATCCGAACGGCACCGCGGCCTACGATGCATTGCGCGCCAGCGGCACGCAGGCGAACGTGCTCGAGCGCGCGTTTGCGGACACCGCCAATCGTGCCATCGCCAACGCGGGATTGCTCAATGCGGCCTTGACCGGCGCGAGACTGACCACCCCGTTCCCGAACACCGATCTCGGCAACCAGCTCGCCGCGGTCGCGCTGCTGATCAAGGTGCGCGCCGCGCTCGGCATGGGCCGCCAGGTATTCTTTGTCGCGACCGGCGGTTACGACACGCACGCCACCCAGCTGACCGACCAGAGCGACAACCTGACCCAGCTCTCGCAGGCGTTTGCCGCCTTCCATGCGGCCACCGCCGAGATCGGTGTCGCCGACAGTGTGACCGCGTTCACCGCATCCGATTTCGGCCGCTCGCTGGCAGTCAACAGCGACGGTACCGATCACGGCTGGGGCGGCCACCACTTCGTCGTCGGCGACGCGGTGCGCGGCCAGCGCTTCTACGGCACCATGCCCTCGCTCGCGCAATACGACGAAAGCCAGCCGAACAACGGCAATCCGGACGACACCGGCTACGGCCAGATCATCCCGACGCTCGCCGTGGACCAGTACGCGGCGACGCTGGCGAGCTGGTACGGTGTCGATGCGGGCGGCATCGCGGACATCTTCCCGAACCTCGGCCGGTTCAATGCGCCGAACCTGCGCTTCCTCGGCTGATCCGGCGCGGCGGCGCGGCGCCGCGCGAATGGTGGCGGCGGCGCTCGCGGCATCGGCCGCAATGCTGTTCGCCTGCGCGCAGGCCGCGCAGGCCGCCGTCTACGTCGTCACCGCGAATCCCGACATGACGTTCACGCCCGCGGACATCACGATCCACCAGGGCGACTCGATCCGCTTCGAGAACGCCGGCGGCCTGCACAACGTGCATGCGGACGACGGCAGCTTCGAGTGCTCGCTCGATTGCAGCCTGCACAACACGCCCAACAGCAGTCCGTGGCAGGTGTCGGTGCGCTTCAATCGCCTCGGTACGCTCGGCTACTATTGTGACCAGCACGGTAATCCGACCGGCGGCATGCGCGGTTCGATCACGGTGATCGACCGCGTCTTCGTCGACGGTTTCGAAGCGTCCGCGGTGCCCCCCGCATCGGCCGTTCCCGACAGCGAATGAGCTGAGCGCTCGGCGCGGCGGACCTGCAGCCTGTATTGAATCGGATCGCCGCTGGCCGCATCCTGCGAACTCCGTGCGCGCGTCTCGCGCGTTTCGCGGCATTCGCCAGGAGCGTCATGCACATCGATCTTCCGCCGGTCACCCGTGCCTTGCTGGTCGCGAATATCGCGATCTATCTACTGCAGATGCTGCTGCAGATGTCCGGCAACGATGCGTTGCTGGTCCATTTCGCGTTATGGCCGCTCGGCCAGTCGCAGTTTGCCGACGTGCCCGGATTCGAGCCCTGGCAGGTGGTCACCTACGGCTTCCTGCATGGCGGCATCTGGCACATCGCATTCAACATGTTCGCACTGTGGATGTTCGGCGGCGCGATCGAGAACACGATCGGCGCGCGGCCGTTCGCGATCTACTACTTCGTCTGCGTGATCGGTGCGGCCCTGGCCCAGCTCGCGGTCATGCATTTCTTTCCCGGCGGCTACTACCCGACGCTGGGCGCATCCGGCGGCATCTTCGGCCTGCTGCTCGCTTACGGCATGATGTACCCGCACCAGCGCATCCTGCTCCTGTTCCCGCCGATTCCGATGCCGGCGTGGCTGTTCGTGACCGGTTACGGCGCGATCGAGTTGTTCCTCGGCATCACCGGGACCCAGGCCGGCGTCGCTCATTTCGCGCACCTCGGCGGCATGGCGATGGGCTTCGTGCTGATCGAGTACTGGCGCGGCAAGCTGCCGCTGAAGCCGCGGCGGATCCTGATGCGGTAGGGCCCGAAGCGGGAAATTCTTGTTCGTCATCCCGGCTTTCGCCGGGACGGCGAGTTTGTGCAGCCTCCGGCTCCCAGCCTTCGAATGATTCCGACCTCCCTCACCGCCTGGCTCGACCATCAGCAGCGCATTCATCCGCGTGCGATAGAACTCGGCCTCGATCGCGTGAGCGAGGTCTGGCGCCGCCTCGGTGCGCCGGTGCCGGCGCCTATCGTGGTCACGATCGGCGGCACCAACGGCAAGGGCTCGACGGTCGCGTTTCTCGATGCGATGTTGGGTGCCGCGGGCCGGCGCGTCGGCGCGTTCACCTCGCCGCACCTGTTGCGCTACAACGAGCGCGTGCGCGTCGCCGGTCGCGACGCGGACGACGCGATGTTGATCGACGCGTTCGAACGCATCGAGGCTGCACGCGGCGTCGGTTCGGCTGAGCCGGTCGCGTTGACATACTTCGAATACGGCACGCTGGCCGCGCTGTGGATCTTCGCCCACAGCGCGCTTGACGTCGCGCTGCTCGAAGTCGGGCTCGGCGGTCGCCTCGACGCGGTCAATCTCATCGATGCGGATGCGGCGATCGTGACCACGATCGATCTCGACCATCAGGACTGGCTCGGGCGCGACCGCGACAGCATCGGCCGCGAAAAGGCAGGAATCTTCCGTGCCGGGCGGCCGGCGATCGTCGGCGAGGCCGACCCGCCGCGAACCTTGCTCGAAGCGGCAGGGCATATCGGCGCCGATCTGCGCCGCGCCGGCCGCGACTTCGCATTCGTGCGCAATGCGGGCGGCTGGCGCTGGTCCAGCGGCGACTTGGAACTCGATCTGGCGCTGCCACAGCTCGCCGCACCCTGCCAGCTCGGCAACGCGTCTGCCGCGATCGCAGCGCTGCACGCACTGCGCGCCCGCATCGGCTGGGATGCGCACGCGATCCGCGAAGGCGTCGCGAATGCGCGCATCGCTGCGCGCCTGCAGCGCTTCGAGGGCGATCCCGAGCTGATCGTCGATGTCGCGCACAACCCGCAGGCGGCGCGTTCGCTGGCCGAGTGGCTGCACTCGACGCCATGCGGCGGTCGCACGATCGCGGTGTTCGGGGCGCTCGGCGACAAGGATGTGCGCGGCGTCGCCGCCGCACTCGCCGGGTCGATCGATATCTGGTATCCGGCCGGTCTCGATCGTGATTCGCCGCGCGGCCTCGACGCGGCCGCGTTGCGCGAGGCGATTGCGCCGGCGCTCGATGCGCATGCGCTGGACGAAGGCAGCGCGAGCGTCGCCGCGGCGCTCGAACGCGCGTTCGCGCACGCGCAGCGTGGCGATCGCGTGCTCGCATTCGGCTCGTTTTTCGTCGCTGCCGCAGCGCTTGAATTCGCGCGGGCACGGCGCTCATAGGATCCCATCAGCCCATCCAGGGTTTGGTCAGGCTCGCTCGCGTCCAGCACATGTCCGGACGCGGCACCGCGAATCAACCGCTTGCGCGCGCCGACTTGATCGGCCGTTGCTTAACGTCGATACAGCACGATGCGCGGGTATAATCGTCGTGGTTTTTCCCGACGCGGGTTGCTCATGGACTTGTCGCTGAAACAGCGTCTGCTCGGCGCGGCCGTGCTGATCGCGCTGGCCGTGATCTTCGTGCCGATGTTCATGTCCGGCACGGCACCGCAGAAATCGGCGGAAATGGAGACCTCGAATCTCGCGATTCCGCCGGCGCCCGATCGCGAGTTCCAGAACCGCGTGCTGGCGGTCGACAACGCTGCGCAGACGCCGGCAGCGCCACCTGCCGCGGCGGGCGACGGGCTCGCCACGGTCGACACCGCTACCGCGCCGAACGCCGGGACGCCCGCGCCCGAGAGTGCGCCTGCTCCTCCGGACGTCGCGGTGACGCCAGCCAGGTCCGAATCCGT
>JBIODY010000008.1:0-17857 GCA_044445505.1 Lysobacterales bacterium | reverse complement strand
CGTAGCGGTCCGGCAAGCGCCTACAATCGCCAACTCATCGAAACAAGGCGGCGCATGGCGCTCAACGCGACCATCTACAAGGCGGAGATCGCGATCAGCGACATGGATCGCCACTACTACGCGACCCATACGCTGACCCTGTCCAGTCATCCAACCGAGACCGATGAGCGCCTGATGGTGCGCCTGCTCGCATTCGCGCTGCATGCCGACGAGCGGCTCGAATTCGGCAAGGGCATCAGCAGCGACGATGAGCCTGATCTGTGGCGCAAGGACCGCAGCGGCGAGATCGAGCAGTGGATCGAACTCGGTCAACCTGACGAGGCGCGCATCCGCAAGGCTTGCGGCCGTGCGCGGCAGGTGATCGTGGTGAACTATGGCGGGCGCGGCGCCGAGGTCTGGTGGAACCGGAACAGCGCGTTGCTCATGCGAGCGAAGAATCTCACCGTGATCGACATTTCCGCCGATGCGACAGCCGCACTCGTCGCCCTGGTCGGGCGCGGCATGCGCCTGCAATGCATGATCCAGGATGGCCAGGTGCAACTGTTCGGCGACGATCGGGCGGTGACGATCGACCCGGTCGTGCGCATGACGCCTGTGCCGCAGGACCGCTGAACGCATGGCCGATGCGGTCGATGTGCTGATCGTCGGCGCCGGCGCCGCCGGCCTGATGTGCGCGATCGCGGCCGGCCGACGCGGTCGCCGCGTGCGCGTCGTGGAGCATGCGAACCGGGTCGGCAAGAAGATCCTGATGTCCGGCGGCGGGCGCTGCAACTTCACCAATCTCGGCACGACGCCGGAGAACTTCCTTTCCGCGAACCCGCACTTCTGCAAGTCCGCGCTCGCACGCTACACACCGCTCGATTTCGTCGCGATGGTCGAGCGTCACGGCATCGCGTATCACGAGAAGGAATCGGGCCAGCTGTTCTGCGACGGGTCCTCGAAGCAGATCGTGCGCATGCTCCTCGACGAGTGCGCGGCGGCCGGCGTGCGCATCGAGACGGGTTGCGCGGTGACGCGCGTGCACCACGGCGACGCGAGCTTCCATCTCGATACGGCGATCGGCAGTTTCACCGCGCCGGCGCTGGTCATCGCGAGCGGCGGCCTGTCGATCCCGAGCATGGGTGCGAGCGGTTTCGGCTACGAACTTGCGCGCCAGTTCGGCTTGTCCGTGCTGCCGACGCGTGCCGGCCTCGTGCCATTGACCCTGAGCGGCAAGCACCAGGAGCGCCTAGGCGATCTCGCCGGCGTCGCGCTGCCGGTCGAGGCGCGCTGCAACGGCGCGAGCTTCCGCAATTTCATGCTGGTCACCCATCGCGGCATCAGCGGGCCAGCGATCCTGCAGATTTCCTCGTACTGGAATCCGGGCGATGATCTGCGCCTGGATCTGTTGCCGGATGCGGATGCATTCGAATGGCTGCGCATGCAGCAGGTCGAACGTCCCGCCGCGGAATTCAGGACCATCCTCGCCGAACGCATGCCCAGACGCTACGCGCAGCGGCTGTGCGAGCACTGGTTGCCGGACAGGCCGATGCGCCAGTACCGCGAGGCGGAACTGCGCGCGGTCGCGGCGCTGCTCGAAGACTGGCCGCTGATCGCCAGCGGCACCGAAGGCTACCGCACCGCCGAAGTCACGCTCGGCGGCGTCGACACCGACGAGCTGTCGTCGACGACGATGATGTCCAGGCGCGTGCCGGGCCTGTATTTCATCGGCGAAGTCGTCGACGTGAGCGGCTGGCTCGGAGGCTACAACTTCCAGTGGGCGTGGGCATCGGGACACGCCTGCGGCATGGCGACCTGAGCGCTGTTCCTTCCCCTGCGGAGCGGGGGAAGGTGGCCGACAGGCCGGATGGGGGCGCTTTTCAGCTTCCGACCCATCAAACATTCGCCGAAGCAAGCGCGGCTGCGCCGCGCCTCCCCCTTCCGCCTGCGGCACCTTCCCCCGTAAACGGGGGAAGGAACAGCGAGCGCTTCCGCTTCTACTCCGCTATCGCCGCCTCGCGCCCCTGCTGGCGGATCAGCGCCTCGGCGCGCGCGTCGTCGATCGCTTCCATCACCGCGCCGACATCGGCCGGCGTCTCGTCGCGCACGAACACGCCGTTGAGCTCGCTGTCGGGCCGCAGTTCGCCCGCTTCGTACAACGACCACATCTCGCGCGCGTAATCGGTGGCGATCAATTCCGGCGCGAACCGACCCAGGCTCGCGGTGATATTGCCGACGTCGCGTTCCAGCATCGCCAGCGCATTGTTGTTGCCGGCCGCGTCCACCGCCTGCGGCAGGTCGATGATGACCGGGCCGTGCGGCCCGACCAGCACGTTGTATTCGGAAAGGTCGCCGTGGATCAGGCCGGCGCACAGCATGCGCACGACCTGCCGGATCAGGACCACGTGGTAGTCGCGCGCAACTTGCGGCAACAGCTCGACTTCGCCCAGACGCGGCGCGGAATAGCCTTCGGCATCGGTGACCAGCTCCATCACCAGTACGCCGTTGAAGAATCCGTACGGCTTGGGCACGCGCACGCCGGCGGCAGCGAGGCGATACAGTGCATCGACTTCGGTGTTCTTCCACGCGCTCTCCTGCTCCTTGCGGCCGTAGCGCGTGCTCTTGGCTCGGGCACGCGCCTCGCGGCTGCCGCGCACCTTGCGACCTTCCTGGTATTGCGCGCGCGCCTGGAAACTGCGCTGGCGCATGTCCTTGTAGACCTTGGCGCAGCGGACTTCATCGCCCGCGCGGATCACGTAGACAGACGCCTCCTTGCCGCTTTTCAGCGGTCGGATGACTTCATCGATGACGCCATCATCGATGAGCGCCTGCAGGCCTTGCGGTGTTTTCATGGATCTCTGTGACGACCAGCGCCGGAGGCGGCGCAGCCGCCCAGTCTACCCTGCCAGACAAGAAACCGCAGGTTTATCTGCCGTCGATGCCGCCCAGCCGCGCCAGAAGCGCGTCCTTGTCGCTCCAGATCGCGTTCATCCAGGCGTGGAATCGTTCCCGAAATGCGGGATCACCCGGGTAGTCGCCGCCGGCGAATTCGGCCGGGATCGGCCGCTCGCGCACCTCGACACGAACCGTGGCGATGCGATCGGCGAACAGATCCGCAAAGTCAGGCCGACGGCCGGAATAGACCAGGGTGACATCCAGGATCGACTGCAAACCATCGCCCATCGCATCGAGCACGAACGCGACGCCGCCGGCCTTCGGCCGCAACAGGAAGCGATACGGCGAGCCCTGCGCCGCCCGTTTCGCATCCGTGAAACGCGTGCCTTCGACGAAATTCATTACCGCGACCGGAATCGAGCGGAACTTGTCGCATGCGCGTCGCGTAGCCGCGATGTCGCGCCCGGCCAGCTCCGGCCGCTTCGCGACCTGCTCGCGCGTGTAGCGTTTCATGAACGGAAAATCGAGCGCCCACCATGCCGGTCCCAGCAACGGTATCCAGAACAACTGGCTCTTGAGAAAGAAGCGCAGCAGCGGGATGCGCCGGTTGAACACCTTCTGCAGCACCGGGATATCGACCCAGCTCTGGTGATTGGCGAGCAGCAGATAATGGCCGTCGCGACGCAGGGCGTGATCGCCTTCGACGACGAAACGCGTGTGCGTGACGCGATCGATCATCCAGCTGTTGAATCCGATCCAGCTTTCCGCAATGCCGGTCAACAGCGGATTGCACGCGCGGCGCACCGCAGCGAATGGCAGCACAGCCTTGATCAGCGCTATCGTGAACAACGGCAGCACGTGCAACACGGTGCTCGTGCCGATCAGCGTGGCGGCGAGCAGGATGCGAAGCCAATTCGGCAGTGAGGGGCGCATGCAAATCCACGAGAGCCGGAGATGGACAGCAGCGTAACGACGACAGGAGCCTCTTGCGAGAAATACAGCACTATTGACGCATTGGCGCGGCAGATGGGGCGCGTGCTTCTCGATTTCGAGGAGCCCACAAAGTCGGCTTCGGGCCAAAAG
Source organism: Lysobacterales bacterium (assembly GCA_044445505.1). Classification (GTDB taxonomy): domain Bacteria; phylum Pseudomonadota; class Gammaproteobacteria; order Xanthomonadales; family Rhodanobacteraceae; genus Dokdonella_A. The sequence continues at coordinate 13,900 of JBIODY010000008.1, read as the reverse complement.
CGGATCTTCGAATGCGCGCGACCATGCGTGCGTACCCAGGTTGGAAACAACGCAGGGCGTCACCCGGTCTACCTGACCTTATCGCGCCTTCGACACCGATATTCCCGCGCCTCCCGTTGGTCGACCGGCTCGTGACTTGCCCGACCAAACTGCTCGCGATTGCCTGCAGATGCAGCACTCCCGGGAGCAAGTGTCATACGACTATGGTTGCCGCCCCGCATGCACCGATTCTTGCTCGACGGCTGCCGGACTCACCGCGGCAAGTTGCCCCAGATTCCGTTTCCAGCCCGCAGCCTTGATGTCGTAGCCCTTGCCAGGCTCCGCAACGTGCCACGCAGCGTAGAGATCGACCACGGCCTGGGTACACTCCCGCGTCTCCGCGTGCTTTGGGCCGCGGGTCCTCATGAAGATCGGTTGCGCTTCGAGCAGATTGGTCTCGGCGCCGGCGTAGCGGCCCAGCCCCGAGCGGGCCATGCCGAGAGTCATCAGGAACGATGCGATTCGACGCGGGTCATCCCCGGAAAATGCTTTTCGGGCTGCTGTTTCAAAAGGAACGAGCAGGTGCTCGGCCTCAGCATGTCTACCCTCTACCACGAGCAACGCGCCCATGGAGTTGATTGAAGTCAGGGTATCCGGGTGTTCGCCGCCGAGTACGCGGCGACGTTTTTCGAGCGACTCGCGTAGATAGGGTTCGGCTTCGCTGAGCTTGCCCCGCTTCTTCAGAAGCAAACCCAGGTTGTTGATCGAGCCGAGAGTGTCGGGGTGTTCCTCCCCGAGCACACGACGGCTCTTCTCCAGCGCCTCGCGATAGTAAGGCTCGGTCTCGCTCAGCTTGCCTTGCGCCTCCAGCAGTGCGCCCAGGTTGTTGATCGAACTCAGTGTATTCCGATGCTCCTCACCCAGCACACGGCGGTTCTTCTGCAATACCTCACGCAGGTACGATTCCGCCTCGCCAAGTTTGCCCTGATCCTGCAGAAGTTCACCCAGGTTGCTGATCGAAACCAAGGTGTCCGGATGTTCATTGCCGAGCACGCGGCGGCGCTTCTCCAGCGCCTCACGGAAGTAGGGCTCGGCCTCGTTTGGCTTGCCTTGAAACTGCAACAGCAGCCCCATGTTGTTGAGCGAATCCAGCGTATCCGGGTCTTCGGTGCCGAGCGCCAAGCGGCGCTTCGCCAACGCTTCGCGGTAATAACGGCCGGCTTCGTCCAACTTGCCTTGGTCCTGCAGAAGTTCGCCGAGATTGCTGATCGAAGCCAGCGTGTCCGGATGCTCATTGCCGAGCACGTTGCGACGCTTCGCCAACGAGTCTCGGAGATAAGGCTCGGCTTCGGCCAGCTTGCCTTGATCCTGCAACAGGCGGCCCATGCTGTTGATCGAGGCCAGCGTTTCCGGTTGCTTCTCGCCCAACTCACGCCGGCGAGTGGCCAGCGCGCTCTGCTGCAGCGGCATCGCCGCATCGTATAGACCGATGCCGACATAGCGATCGGCCAGCACCTGGCGCAGGGTGGCATCCACTACTGGCTGGTTCTTGAATTGCTTGTCGATTGCGGCTACCGCAGGCTTCAGGATCGTCCGGTCGATCAGGTTGGTGGCCGTGTCGGTGGCATTTATGCGCTGCCACTGTCCCAGAAATGCCGCGACCTGCGCGCCGCGCCCGGCCTCGGGCACACCAGCTTCCGTGAGTGCATTCGCGAACTTGATGCGGACATCATCGGAAAGCAGCTTGCCGGCTTCGGTCGGGTCCACCTGACCGAGCATGGCCGCCTGAAATGCGGAGACTCGCTCCAGTTCGTCGGCACGCGCCCGCGCGATGTGTGCCTGCCACGCGAAACCGGCGACACCGATCACCAGCGCGGCCGCGATCAACGATCCTGCCGCCACCGCGCCCTTGTGTCGTCGCACGAATTTCCGAGCCCGATACAACGTGCTCGGCGGGGCGGCAAGCACCGGCTCGCCCGCGAGATACCGGCGCACGTCCATCGCCAGTCCGTTGGCCGTCTGGTAGCGTCGCGTGCGATCCTTCTCGAGAGCTTTCATCACGATCCAGTCGAGTTCGCCGCGGACCATCCGTGTCAGCTTGCCGGGCTCCATCGCGCGCTGCGTGGCCACTCCCGTCAGTGTCGTGACCGCCTGTGACAATCGGACACTCGGCCGCGGCGGCTCCACCTCGCAGATGATCCGCTGAATCTCTGCCACGACCGCAGAGCGCAAGGAGGTCGATTCCACCGGGGTGGTGCCGGTGAGCAGTTCGTAGAGCATCACACCCAGCGAGTAGATATCGGTGCGCGTGTCGATATCGGCACTGCCCTCGGCCTGTTCGGGACTCATGTAGAGCGGTGTGCCCAGGACCTGATGCAATTCGGTCAACAGCGTCTTGTCGGTCAGACGGCCGCTGGTCGCCTTGGCAATGCCGAAGTCGATGACCTTTGCGAACGGCTCGTCATCCTGCGCGCTTACCAGCACATTGCTCGGCTTGAGATCGCGATGGATGACGCCTTTGGTATGCGCATGTTGCACGGCTGCACACACCTGCTCGAACAGTTTCAACCGCTCAAGCACCGACAGCTTGTGTTTGTCGCAGTAGCGCGCCATCGGCTCGCCCTTGACGAGTTCCATGACGAAGTAGGGCCGACCGCTGTCAGTCGCCCCTGCATCGAGCACGCGCGCAATGTGTGGATGGTCCATCAGGGCCAGCGCTTGACGCTCCGCCTCGAAGCGTGCGATCACGTCGCGCGTGTCCATCCCCGGCTTGATGACTTTGAGCGCGACGCGGCGTTTGACCGGAGTTTCCTGTTCGGCCTCGAATACGTCGCCGTATCCGCCCTCGCCGATCTGTTGCAGAATCTTGAAGGAACCGATACGACCACCCGGTCCTTCGTTGCGGGAAGCCTTCCAGGTGTCGTCCCCGGACATGGTCGGATCGCTCATGAAGATCTCCCGGGTTCAATCGGCGCGGTACGCCATCTCGGTGCAGGGATACCGAGCCGCGCCACGAAAAGATCGTACACCGGTCTGAGCCAGCCGGTGATGCGGGATGTCGGATGTGCGAGCCATCCTGGCCGATTCATGCGAGACGGCAAACCACAGGAGTCGTGAGCATCATCGGGCGAGCTTCGGAAACAGAAACTCTCGCGGGAAATGCCGCGGCCATCGCAAATAGCTGCGATCATGTCGCATGCCCAACTTCTCTTCGCTCCCACTTTTCCCTGCCCTGCTGCAGGCGCTCGAAGGTCTTGGCTACGTCGAAATGACGCCGGTGCAGGCGCAGGGTTTGCCCGCGATCCTGGCCGGACGGGACCTGATCGCGCAGGCGCCGACCGGCAGCGGCAAGACGGTCGCGTTCGGACTCGGCCTGCTGCAGCGGCTGGATCCCGCGCGGATGCGCGTGCAGGCGCTGGTGCTGTGCCCGACGCGCGAGCTGGCCGATCAGGTCGCCAAGGAAATCCGCCGCCTCGCCAGCGCGATCCCGAACCTCAAAGTGCTGATCCTGACCGGCGGCGTGTCGCTGGCCCCGCAGCTCGCCTCCTTGCGCAAGGACTCGCACGTGATCGTCGGCACGCCCGGGCGCGTGCAGGAAATGCTGCGCAAGAAGGTGCTCCATCTGGCGCACGTGCGCACGCTGGTGCTGGATGAAGCCGATCGCATGCTCGACATGGGCTTTGAGGAGCCGATCCGCGAGATCGTCGGGAAAACGCCGAAACAGCGCCAGACGTTGCTGTTCTCGGCGACCTATCCGGAGCAGATCCGCGCGATCGGACGCGAGCTGCTGCGCGATCCGCTCGAGGTCACGGTCGCCGCGGAATCCGCGCAGCCCGCGATCGAGCAGGTGTTCTTCGAGGTCGAGCTCGCGCGCAAGCCGACTGCGCTCGCAGCGCTGCTGCAGGAATACCGGCCGGAATCGAGCGTGGTTTTCTGCAACACGCGGCGCGACGCCGACGAGCTCGTCGAGGCGCTGTCGAAACTCGGCTTCGCTGCACTCGCGCTGCATGGCGATATCGACCAGCGCGACCGCGACGAGGTGCTGGTGCGCTTTGCAAACCGCAGCTGCAGCGTGCTGGTCGCCAGCGATGTCGCGGCGCGCGGGCTCGACATCAAGGAGCTCGGCGCGGTGATCAACTACGAGCTGCCACCGGATCCCGACATCTACCTGCACCGCATCGGCCGCACCGGGCGCGCCGGGCGCACCGGCCTGGCACTCAGCCTGGTCACGCCGCGCGAGATGCCGCGTGCGTTGGCGCTGGAGAAGACGCACGGCGTGCCACTGCGCTGGGCGCAGCCGAAAGTGCCGGCGGGCAACGCGAACGGCGCGCTGCAGGCGGCAATGGTCACCCTGCGCCTCGACGCCGGACGCACCGACAAGATGCGCCCCGGCGACATTCTCGGCGCCCTGACCGGCGACGCCGGCCTGCCCGCCGACGCGGTCGGCAAGATCGATGTGTTCGCGACGCGCTCGTATGTCGCGATCAAGAAGCAGTCCGCGGACAAGGCGCTGGACCGGCTGCGCGCCGGCAGGATCAAGGGCCGCAACGTGCGCGTGGCGCGGATCTGATCGTGGCCGACGAACGCCAGCGCGGAGCGCTGCCGTCCGGAGGCGATGACGCTGCGGCGGGCGACGCGCAGATCATCGCGGCGACCCGGCGCTGGGTCGAGCGTGCGGTGATCGGACTCAATCTCTGCCCGTTCGCGCGCGCTTCGCTCGTGCAGCAGCGCATACGTTTCAGGGTCAGCCATGCGAGCGATGCGGACGCGCTGGTCGCGGACCTGCTCGATGAAGCAGCGATGCTGGCCGGCTCCGATCCGGCGTCGGTCGAGACGAGCCTGCTGGTCCATCCGTACGTGTTTTCCGACTTCCTCGACTACAACGATTTCCTCGATGTCGCCGATGCGTTGCTGCTCGAAATGGAGCTCGACGGCATCCTGCAAATCGCGAGCTTCCATCCGCAGTACCGCTTCGCAGATACCGACCCCGAGGCACCCGAGAACCGCACGAACCGCGCGCCCTACCCGACCCTGCATCTGTTGCGCGAGTCCAGCGTCGAGCAGGCGACCTTGGCGCTGCCCGACACCGACGCGATTTTCCGGCGCAACATCGAAACCCTGCGTACACTCGGGGACGCCGGCTGGGAGGCGCTGTGGCGCGACGACGACGGGGCGTGACCACCGCCTGCGAACGGCGGTTGTTTCGCGGTGCGCGCAAAGCGATTAGGATTTGGCGTGCTGTGCGCGCGGACGCCCGGTCTCGACTGGCCCCGCCGCGCACCGCCGCATCGGATCGTCAACGACCCAGCCCCAGGAGGATGTCATGAAAGGCATGAACCAGAAGAAGAGCGACAAGAAGAAACCCGAGAAGACGATGAAGGAAAAGAAAGCCGAAAAAACCGCGAAGAAGGCCGCGAAGCGCTGAGCCGGCGCGACGCTTGCCGGATCAACGCGCAGCGGCCACCAACGGCGGCTGCGGCTTCCAGAAGTCGCGCTGGATGATCGGCACCAGCGCGGCGGTGAAGCGGGTCGCTTCGGATGCGGACAGGTGCGACCACTCCGGCAACTCGTAGCCCTGCAGCTCGGGGTGATCCTCGAAATGGATGCCGGGCGCCCCGGTGCGCTGCAGCAGCACATCCCACGTGGTCGCGCGCGGCAGGTTCTTCTGCTCGAAGGTGTAGTACTCGCCCGTGCTCGGTGGCCGCACGAACAGCACCTCGACGCCGCGTGCACGCAGCTTCGCCAACGCATCGACGGCGCGCTGGATCTGCGTGTCGATGAGCTTGCGCATCTTTTCTGGCGTGTCCATCGCCGGTGGCGGCGGCCCGCTCAAGTGCTCGGTCCAGATGCTGCGCGCGAGCGCGCGGTATTCCGGATCGGTCTCGAGCTTGCTCCACATGTGGCTGTTGCGATCGGCTTCCTGCAGCGCCAGCTTGCGCACGTCACGGTGCATATGAACGCCCGGGCGCACCGGCCAGGGTTGGCGTTCCACAAGCGTGGCCAGCGCGAAATCCGGATCGTCGAACGCGAAATACGGTTCCAGCAGGCGCTTTGACAGCCAGTTGCCACTGCGCTGCGAAGGCCCTTGCTTGTGGAAATACGGCAGCACATCACCGCGATACGCGAAGCCGCTGAAAAATATGTCCGGAGCGACGCCGACCAGCAGGTGGCCGGTGAAGTTCGGGTCCGCGGCAAGGTCCTCCATGACCGGCAGTGGCGACGTGCCTTCCATCGCAAGCTGGATCGGGCGCTCGCCGGTGATCTTCTCCCAGACCGGCAACTGCACGTCGAACAGCACGCGCGAGGAACCGATCAGCACCGTTTTGCCTCCTTCACCCTGGTCGATGCGACGGCGCTGTTCGGCCCATTCGCCGTTGCTGTTGCGATAACCCGGGGTGACGCCGTAGGCACGCCAGTAGAACTCCCAGCCCGCGAGCAGCAGCACGGTCAGCGCCAGCATGCCGACGAAGATGCGTTGCCATGGCTGCGGCGGAATATCACGCACCGGTACCGGCTGGGCGACTCCGGGCCGGTCGGATGCGGTCAGGCGCACGAAGCCCGGCCGATCATGCCTGTCGCGCGCCGCGATGCCATCCGCGACGAACGCGATCGCCGCGGGATCGACGGCTGCGGCTCCGGAACCTGCCTGATCAAAACTGGAAATAGATGAATGCATTGCCGCTCCCCTGCGCGATCACGATCGCGAACAGCATCAACGCCCAAGTCGCCGACAGCAGCGATGCGGGTACGCGCGCGACGGCCGATTCCAGCGTGCGTTCGCGCATCAGCCAGTGTGCGATCACGATGCCGCCGACGATGCCGGCGATCATGACCAGATGCATGGTCGGCAGGATCGGCTGCGCTGCCGCGTTGAATCCGAACATGCCGTTCAATACAAGCCAGGCCTTGCCGAAGCTCTTCGCGCGGAAGAACACCCAGGTCACGTTGATCAATGCATAGGTCAGCGCGCCGAAACCGAGCAGCGCGAGCGGACCCGGCCGGTAGCCCGCAAAGCGCGCGCGCAACACGCGTTCGGCGGAAAGATACAGGCCATGCAGGCCGCCCCAGACCACGAACGCCCAGCTTGCGCCGTGCCACAGGCCGCCGAGCAGCATCGTCGCCATCAGCGCGAAGTAGGTGCGCGCGTGGCCGTGCCGGTTACCGCCGAGCGGGATGTACAGGTAGTCGCGCAGCCACGACGACAGCGTGATGTGCCAGCGCCGCCAGAAATCCGAGAAGCCGATCGCCGCATACGGAAAACGGAAGTTGTCCGGCATCGCGAAACCGAGGCACATCGCCGCGCCGATCGCGGTCGTGGAATAGCCGGCAAAGTCGCAGAAGATCTGTCCGCTGAACGCCAGCGTCGCGAACCAGGCATCCAGCGCACCGGGAATCTTGTCGCTGTCGTAGATCATCTCGGCCGGGCGCGCGAGGAAGCTGTCTGCGAGCACGACCTTCTGGAACAGGCCGAGCGTCATCAATGCCAGCCCGAAGCGCAGCTGGTCCGGGCTCGCCCGGCGCGGCGCCGCAAACTGCGGCACCAGTTCGGTCGGGCGCATGATCGGCCCGGCGACCAGGTGCGGGAAGAACGTCACGAACAGCGCGTAGTCGAGGAAGTTCGTGGCCGGCTTGGCGCGGCGCAGATAGATGTCGAGCGTGTAGGACATCGTCGCGAAGGTGTAGAACGAGATGCCGACCGGCAGCACGATGTCGAACGCCGGCGGCTGGTAGTCGATGCCGAACGTCGCCATCAGCGCGCGGAAGTTCTGCAGCACGAACGTGCCGTACTTGAAGTAGCCGAGCATGCCGAGGTTCGCGACCACCGACAGCAGCATCCAGGCGCGCCGCGGCACCGGGCGTTCGGCCTTGACCAGGCCCTGCGCGGCGTACCAGTCGACCACGGTCGAGATCCACAGCAGGATAACGAACGGCGGATTCCACGCCGCGTAGAACACGTAGCTGGCGACCAGCAGGTTGACCTTGCGCGTCTTCCACGGCAGCGGCAGCGAATGCAGCGCGAGCACGCACGCGAAGAACACGATGAACGTGAGCGAGTTGAAGACCATCGCGCGCCTCCCCGGCACGAAGCACTGCAACCGCGCCGATCACCGCGGCATGGGTGTTGCCTTCAACATACGTGAAACGGCGCTCCGCCCCGACATCGGCGCGGAACCAGGCCGCCAGCAACGCTGCCGGCGCAGTCTGCGCGCGGATGCGGCGGCCGGCAACAGGGGTGCCCACCCGCGGAGCGGCGGCCGCGACCTGTCTGGCTCTATCGTGGCTTGTCGGCAAACACCGCGAACATTCCGGCATACGGCTTGACCATCATCGCCGGCGCCCCGGAATACCCGTCCGTGCGGGTCCAGATCCGCGACAGCGTGCCGTCGAGGTAAAGCGCATCGCGGCAGCCGAGTTCGTCGCGGAACAGGCGCGCGAAGGAATGAAACGATACCGGCGCCAGGCTGACCGCAAAAACCACGTGTCGCGGGTCCCTCGCACAGACCCCGCTGCGCCATTTCAGGCTGTCCGAATCCTCGTCGAAGTTCGGATTGATCGTGCCGTCGATGACCAGCATCGGCCCGGATTGGGTCGCGAGCCGCGCGTCGATCCCGCGCCCGCGCCAGGCGATGGTGGTCACGACGCCGGCGCGACCTTCGCGGTCGACGTAGAACACGCCATTCGGCTGGATCGAGAAATTGCCGGCGCGCGCCGCGCCGGGCGTCGTGTTCAACGGACGCAGTGTGCGGCCATCCTCGATGTACAAGCCGAGCGGACGGAATGCGCGATCGTAGATGCCGGCATTCGCCGCAAACAGGAGTTCGCGACCCTGCGCCTCACCCCAGCGCCGCAGGCCGTCGATACCCGCCAGCGGTTGCGCATCCGGACCGCGCCAACGCAACTCGAGCGTCTCGCGCGCGAGATCGAGCTCCACGATGCGATAGGAGGCGTCATCGACGGTCAGCGTACGGCTATCCAGCGCGATCGCTGGCGATGCCGCGGCGGCGGCGAGCAGCATCAGATACGCACATGCAATACGCAACATCGCGACCTCGCCGCGAAGGCGCGCCGCGATCCGAAGCACGCATGCCATGCTCATTTTCCGCGCGCCCCGAACCGCGCGCGATCACGGCGGAAACCGAGGCCCACCACGTGCGCCGGAATCGCGCGGACCGCATGGAACCGCAGCAGCCAGCGCAGGAATGCCGGCGCGTTGGGCGGCCCGCCCGCAGCAGCCAGTGCCGGCGCGATCACGCGGCGCTGGATCGTGGTCTGCAGGAACTGGATCGCACGCGTCGGCCATTCGCGCCGCCGCTGCACGGTTGCGAGTTGCGCATCCCCGATCGGCTCGTTGCCGAGCAGCGCGGGGCCGAGCAGGTTCGCGGTCGCGACCGCGTCCTGGATCGCCAGATTGATGCCGACGCCACCGATCGGCGACATCGCATGCGCGGCATCGCCGATCAGTAGCAGGCCGGGCCGATGCCAGCGCTGCAGGCGGTCCACTCGCACGGTCAACGCGCTGATGTCGCCCGGCTGGATCGCCTGCGCGCGCGCGGCGAGCAGCGGGTCGACCGTCGCGAGCAATTCGCGAAACGCCGCGACCGGTCCCGCCATCAGCGTCGCGGCGCGCCCCTTCGCGACGACCATCCCGGCCTGCCAGTAGTCGCCGCGATGAATCATCGCGAGGAACTGGCCGCGACCGGCCACGCCGTGCGTCGCGTCGGGATCGCCCGCCGCGCGCGGCACCCGGAACCACAGCACATCCATCGGCGCGCCGAGATCGCGCAAGGCCAGCCCGGATGCCTTGCGCAGGATCGAATTGCGCCCGTCCGCGGCAATCACCAGATCCGCGTGGATCGTCAACGGCATGCCCTCGGCATCGCGTGCGCGCACGCCGATCACGCGCGCCGCCGGATCGTCGCCCTCGTGCACCAATGCAACCGCCTCGGTACGCATGCGCAGCGCGAAATTCGCGCAGCGGCGGGCCTCGTCGGCGAGCAGGTCGAGCAGGTCCCACTGCGGTACCAGGGCAATATACGGAAACGGACGCAGGCCGCTGAAGTCGCCGAACGCGAGCGTGCAGTCCGCGAATTGCGCGCGCAGTTCGCTTTCGCGATGCTGCGGCAACGCGTTGAAACGCTGCATGAGGCCGAGACTGTCGAGCACCTCCAGGGTGGAAGGGTGCACGGTATCGCCGCGGAAATCGCGCAGGAAATCCGCGTGCTTCTCGAGTACCAGCACGTCCACTCCGCCGCGCGCGAGTTGCAGCCCCAGCAGCATGCCGGCCGGCCCGCCGCCGACGATGACGCAGCGCACTTTCAGATTGGCGGCGGGGTTTCCCACCATAAGATTCCGCTCCATCCGCTGGTTGTGCAAAAGTGGATTGTCGCCGATGACGACCATGAATGGCGCGTGCGATATGTGCGAAGCATGCGACGTGATGCCGCGCAACCGCTAGAATCAGTCGCATCGCCAGCCCGAGCAAGCCGCCATGCCCTCCTTCGACGTGATTTCCGAAGTCGACAAGCACGAGTTGACCAACGCAGTCGACCAAGCCAACCGCGAGCTGTCGAACCGTTTCGACTTCAAGGGCAGCGGTGCGGCGTTCGAGCTCGCCGAGGCGGTGATCGTCGCCTCGGCGCCGAGCGATTTCCAGTTGAAGCAGATGCAGGACATCCTGCGCGCGCGCTTGACCGCGCGCAGCATCGACGTACGCTGCCTCGATGTCGCCGAGCCCGAGATCAACCTCGCGACGGCGAAGCAGACGATCACGGTCAAGCAAGGTATCGAGCAGCCGGTCGCGAAGAAGATCATTGCCCAGATCAAGGCGGCCAAGCTCAAGGTCGAGGCGCAGATCAATGGCGACAAGCTGCGTATCACCGGCAAGAAACGCGACGATCTGCAGACCGCGATCGCGTTGCTGCGCAAGGGCGAATTCGAGGTGCCACTGCAGTTCGACAACTTCCGCGACTGAGCGCGGCCTGTTTCCGACGAGGGCGCCGGCCGGCCGACCTGCCGCAACCTGAACGTCGATGCCGAAGCGCAAGGAGGAAACGCTGCCGACAGGTGCAATGACCGACAATCCCTCCCAGCCGACCTGACGGATGGTTTCGCCACATGAAGAAAACGCAAATCGCCGATGTGTCTCGCCCGGGCGCCGGCAGCCCGGAGGCGACCGCCACCCGGCAGCCCATGCATCCGTTCGGCCGGATCTCCGACTGGGTCATGTGGATGTCGGCGACGCGTGCGAACAGCTGGGCCGGGCTCGTGGCGGATTGCTCGGTCGGTATCGTGCTGCTCTACGCAGGTTCGCGCCGGCACGATCTGCACCCGCTGGGCGTGCTCGCGACCTTGCTGTCCGGACTCGTGCTTTTCAGCTTCGTCGAATACTGCTTCCATCGCTGGCTGTTCCATGGCCCGGTGCGGATCACGGAGGAAGGCCATCGCAAACACCACGATCAGCCGCTCGGCCATGACGCGTTGCCGTTCTTCGTGTCCCCGCTGTTGATTCTCGGACTGGCCGGCTTGCTGGCCAGCGTATTTCCGGTCACGTTTTCGCTGCTGCTGTCGGGCGCGCTGGCGGCCGGGTACGCGACCTATGGGCTGAGTCACGTGCTGATCCACAATCGGCGCTTTCACCATCCTCTCGTCCGGCGCTGGGCGGCGGCCCATCACATCCATCACTTTCATCCCGACGCGAACTTCGGCGTGACCAGCCCGTTGTGGGACATCCTGCTCGGCACGCGCTACGTGTCCGGTAAGAGCATGCGGACGCCGTGAATCCCGCGCTCGATCGCGGCGACGGCCAGGACAGCCGTGCATTTCGCCTGCGCCACGCGGGCGCCTTGTTGTTGATCATTGCCGCGCTGGGTGCAACGCTCGCGGTGCCGCTGCTGCTCGGCGGCACGGACGCGTTGTCCGCGACCTTGCGGTTGCCGCTGCAGGCCTACCTCGCCTTGTTCGCGGCGATCGCGGTCAGCTGGCTTTGTCGGGCACTCAAGCTGCGCCTGCTGCTGCGCCGACTGGACGTGCAAGCCGGTTTCCTGCGCGTCCTCGGCATCTCGCTGGCGATGGACTTCGGCTTCCTGGCCACGCCGGGCGGAGTCGGCGGCTACGCGGCCGGCGTCTACTATCTGAGCCGCGCCGGCGCCTCTACCAGTGGTGCCGCGACGCTCACCGCGGCGGACCAGGGACTGGATCTGCTGTTCTTCGCGCTCGCACTGCCCGTGGCAGGCCTTTGCCTCGCCGGGTCGGACCTGCCGGAAGCCTGGAAAGTGCTCGCCTCGGGCACCGCGATCCTTGCGCTGACCCTCGCGCTCGCGGCACTGCTCACGCGGCGTCATTGGCGGACATGGCTGTCCGCCGCGGACACGGGCCTTGCGCGCTGGCCGACCCTGCGCAGGCACGCGCACGGCGCACGCGAATTCTGCGCCGGATTCGGCGAACAGATGCGCCTGCTCGCCGCCGGCGGCCCGCTGTTCCTGACCGGCGTATTCGGCTTGACGTCGCTGCAGTGGCTGACCCGCTACGGCATCCTCTGGCTGGCGCTGGCGCTGCTCGGGCATCGCATTTCGTTCGCGCTGATCTTGTCGCTGCAGTCGCTGGTGATTCATGCGGCACAGTGGACCGGCGTACCGGCAGGCGGTGGTGGAGCAGAACTCGGGTTGAGCGCGGCACTCGTGGCGCGGGTGCCCGCGAACGATCTCGCCGCTGCGTTGCTGCTGTGGCGTATCGCGACGCTGTATGTCGGCTTGATCGCCGGCGCGGCAGCGATCGCGCTGCTTGCGCGCGGTCCCGCGGCACGAACCACGACACCGCGCACGCTCGACGTCGTGCCGGCCGAGGAATGCACAGGATGAGACGGCGCCATGCGTTGCGCCATCCTGATGATCGTTGCAGGCTCGCTCGGCGCCTGCGCGCCCCTGCCACGGCACAATCCGCTCGCGACCCGAGCGGCTTGCGCTGCTCCTGATCGGCTACCCGCGGGATGATCGCGCAGCGACGCTGCGTGCGTTCCACCGCCACTTCCGCGGCATGGAAACCGATGCGCTCGACGCCGAGAACCTGCGCATCCTGTACGCGTTGACCAGCGACACCACGCCGATACCGAGCCGATAGCCGCAGCCTTATCCTGAAACCGGTGCGGAGAAGACCAGCGCGATCTCCTCGGGCGCGAGCACGCGCCACGCGCCAAGTGGCAGATCGCCCAGCGTCAATGCGCCGACCGAAACCCGATGCAGGCGTTCGACATGATTGCCGAGCGCGGCGAACATGCGCCGCACCTGGTGATAGCGGCCTTCGCCGATGCCGATGCGCGCATGTCGCGGCCCGAGCGCGTCCAGGGTCGCCGGCGCGAGCGGTGTGGTTTCCGATTCCAGCGTCAGCGTGCCGCTCGCGAACACCGCCGCTTCGTCGCCGCGCAGATCCGCGGCCAGCGCCGCTTCGTAGATCTTCACGACCTGCGCGCGCGGCGAGATGATCCGGTGCAGCAGCGCGCCGTCATCGGTGAGCAGCAGCAGGCCCGAGGTGTCGCGATCCAGCCGGCCGACGGTCGACAATTGCGGGCTTCGCGCACGCCAGCGTGGCGGCAGCAAATCGTAGACGATGCGACCTGGGTCGCGCATCGAACAGGTGCAGCCGACCGGCTTGTGCAGCATCAGCGCGAGTCCGGCCGGCGGGTCGAGCGGTTCCCCATCGATGCGGATGCGTGCCGGTTCGATCCTGTCGTCCGCATACAGCACTTCGCCGTCCGCGTCGGTGACGCGGCCCTCGCGAAACATTCCTGCGACGTCCCTGCGACTGCCGTAGCCGAGGTTTGCAATCAGCTTGACCAGTTTCATCGGCGCACGCCTTGCGCTGCAATCACCTTGAAACCGTCCTGCGTGGCCACGTTGCGCACCTCGCCGAAGCGCGCGGCAAGCAT
>JBIODY010000007.1:0-19254 GCA_044445505.1 Lysobacterales bacterium | reverse complement strand
CTTCGGTCGGCAGGTTGCGCTGGCCTACTTCGTCGCTGGAATCGTGAATGGCGCGGCCACCGGGCAGCCGGTACGCATGCGTTTGCCGCAGCTACGGAGGCTGAGATCCTTGTCGAGGCAGAACCGCACCTCGACCAGCTCGCCCTGGCTGCAGTGCAGGCTCAGCATGTCGTCCTGCAACGCCGGATTCGCGCGCTTCAACGCAGCGCGCAGATCGTCGGCCTGCATCTGCAGGTCGTGTTGTGGCGCCTTGAGTTCAGGTGGTACCTGCACCGATGCGTATGCGCGATCCGCGGCATCGAAGTAACCGGCGGCCCCGAGTCCGGTACAGGCGCCGTGCGCGTGCCATTCGTGCTCGATCAGCCGCCTGCTCGGCATGAACGCGAGCGCTGCGGCGACCGTCTTGCGACCGGGTTCGTCATCGCTCGCACAATGCTCGGGGCCACCGCCTTTCTCGTATTGCGGCCACAGGCCATGCAGCACGAAACCATAACCCTTGTGGCCGCATTGCTCGTCCTCGTCGGGATGGGTCTGGCAGAACGTCGGCGACCACGACAACGCCATCACGTAGTAGTCGTATTGCCCGGCCGTGGCCGCGCTGGTGGCGGCCTGACGCGTGGAGTGCGCGTGATGCCGAGCGAATGCAGCGCTGGAAATGCACGCGGCCGCGAGGCCGGCAAGGAGCAGGGCAGGGCGCAGACGCATGCAGGCCTCGTCGATCGTGGATGTGGTGGTCGCGCCGCGCAAACTAGCACGATGGCGCACGATTGGCCCGTTGCGGATCGGCGCGCTGCCGGCCGGCGGTCGCGGCTGCGCGAACGCGATATGATGGCGGGTCCGCTACCCCGCATTCGCACAGCCACATGCCCAAACGCATCGCCGCCCGCCGTTCGTCGATCCATGGCAACGGCGTCTTCGCGCTGACCGACATTCCCGCGAAGACCGAGCTCATCGAATACCGCGGCAGGCGCCGGACCCAGGCGCAGGCCGATCGCCTGCACGCGAACAGCAGCGACAGCGGCCATACGTTCCTGTTCACGCTGAACGACAAGTACGTGATCGATGCGACCCGCGACGGCAACATCGCGCGCTGGATCAACCACAGTTGCGCACCCAATTGCCGTGCGCTGCTGGAGGAGGACGAGGGTGGCGATCCGCGCAAGGATCGGGTCCTGATCGAGACCCTGCGCCCGTTGCGCAAGGGCGAGGAACTCACCTACGACTACGGCATCGTGCTCGAGGAACGCCTGACCCCGCGTCTCAAGGCGATCTGGGCCTGCCGCTGCGGTGCGCCGAAGTGCTCCGGCACCCTGCTGAAGCCGAAACGCAAGCCGCGCGCGACCGCGAAGCAGCGGCGCGCTGCCGCCAAACCCGGAAACTGACCCGCTGGCGCATTGCCGGCGTTGACGGCGGCGCGCCTTCGCGTCACCTTACGAGGCGCCGCGCACCTGCGGCGCCGGAGTCTGCACGTCGGTGAATCGCGCCAGGACCCTTGCCGTTGTCGGCGTGTCCGACCAGGAGATTGCGCATCTGCGCCTGCTGCTGCGCAAGGTCGCCCCCGATCTCCATGAGCGCTGGCAATGGGGTGACGAGAACGGCGCCGACCTCGTCATCGTCGATACCGCGTCGTTCGCAGGCCAGATGGCGAGAACGCGCGTGCTCGCCGCGGGCGTACGTTGCGCGGTGTTTTCCGACCAGCCGGATGCCGGCGATCTGGTCCTGCACCGCCCGCTGCTGCGCCAGAACGTGACCGAAGTGCTGAACACGGCGGCCGGCGCGCAGGTGCGCGAAGCGGAGGTCGGCGCGAACACCGCGGATTTCTATACGCGCGACCTCGGCGACGATGCGTACGCGTCGTCCGCATCGAAGAGTCCGAATGCGACACCGGCCGCTGGCCTGGATGAACTGCTGAGCGCACAGCCGCTCGAACTGCGCGCGGACTACGAGTGGGCGGCGCCACCGCCGACACCGACAGCCGCCGCCACGGCGTCGCCTTCCGCGGTGCAGGACGACGCGCCGCAACGGCCGCGGCGGCCCGGCGATGCCGATGCGTCGCGCCGCTACGCGACGCGTGCGGCGATGCTCGCCGACACCACGCCGCACGATCTGTGCGCATATCTCGAACACGATCTGCTGCGCATGCCCGCGCGCTTCGCGTTGCCCGAAGCGCCGCCGCTCGTGCTGGATCCCAAGCACGAACTCGTGCACACCCTTGGCGGACTCGCGGCGCTGGAGCCGTATTGCCGCGCGCGCTGGCGGCCGGTCGACTGGCAGCCGTTGACCAGCGTGGAACTCGTCGAGATACGCGCAATGCAGCCTGGACGGCCGTACGCACACCTGCTCTGGCTGCATGCGTTGCTGCATTCGGATGGCGTGCTGGCGCGCCATCTCGACCCTGGTGGTACCTATCGCCTCAAGCACTGGATCGAGATCGACCACGCGCTCGGCCGCTATTTCCGCATCGCTTCCGCGCTGCTGCAGCCGTCGCGCCTGCACGAGGTCGCGGCAGCCGCCAATGCGCCGATGGCCGACGTGTTCGACCTCGTCAACGCTTACGCTGCGGTCGGGCTGATCGAATGGCAACCACGGCCGCCGCGCCGCGACGATCCCGCGCCATCGCCGACATCCTTGCTGAAGAAGTTGCGCAATCCGTTCGGCAGGTCCTAGGAGCTTGGGTGGCGGAACCTTTTGGGCCGCAAATCCGTTTGCGCGGTCCGTCGCCGCCGGATCTTTCCCGACTGACTAAAGTGCCGTTTCACTCATCAACGCGAGCTGGTTGCCATCCGGATCGGAAAACTCGGCGAGCCACAGCTGCGAAGTCGGCGTGCCGTGCACGACGTGTGGGGCGGCCTTGAAGGTGACGCCGGTGTCGCGCAGCGACGCATGCACAGCATGGATGTCCGCGACCTGGAAGTAGATCGCCGAACCGCGTTGCGCGGTCTGTCCCGTTGGCATCACTCCGACCAGTAGACGTACACCGCCGCAGTCGAAGAACGCCATCTGTGGTGGCGCCGCGAACAGAAACGCGATGCCGAGCGTGTCGCGGTAGAACGCGACACCCCGTTCGAAGTCATCGACCGGGATCAGCAGCTGGGCGATCTTTGCGTTGGCGAGATTCATGGCATTCCCCAAGCGATGTACCCGCCACGGGATTTGTGGCGACGCCAGCCTACGCCGGCGCGGCCATGCGTTCATCCCTGCTTCGGGCCGCAGACTTCGCTGCCCTTGTCGAACACGATGCGCCACCGCCCCGGCGCTTCGAGACGCCAGACCGAATTGAAGGTGCCGATCAGCCGGCCCTGCAGGTCGTGCACCGGACCCGTACTCAACGCCAGCGTGCCGGAAGCGAGCACCTCGACGTGCGCGGGCTGCCACGAGAATGGAGCTGCAGGTCCTTCGTAGTAACGCTTCCATCCATCGGCAATCCGCGTCACGCCGCGCAGCGCCGTGTCGCCGGAAAAGAAGACCGCATCGGCGGAAAGGAAGGAAACGAACGCCACATGATTGCGCGTCGCCATGGTCCGCGCGAACGCGCGTTCGGTATCCTCCACTTGCCGGGTCAGCGTCCCATTGTCCGCCCGCAGCGGCGCCATTGAACAACCGGCCAGCATCGCGGCGCCGATCATCGCTGGGAACAGTGCTGCTCTCATGATGTCTCCCCTCTCGCAGTTCACGGCGCAAACGACCGGTTCACAGCGGCTCGATGCGCTCCGTCTCCACGTCGTAGACCGGCATCCCGCGGATCGCGGCCAGGCGTTCCTCGCCGGTCAGCCAGCTCAACTTTCCCTGCTCGTTGCGGCTTTCCCTGAATCTGGAAAGAGCATAACCGTCGCGCATGGATTTTTCGCGGACGACCTCGTTCAGCTTGTCGGCCCTGACGAAATACGCATTGTTGCCCGCGCTGTTGCAGCCGATGAACGCATATCCTTTCTGCGCAGACAGCAGGCATAGCGCGCGCAGCGACGCGCCGAAATACAGGTTGTTGGAGTGCGCCCGGGTCCGCGCGAAGCCGCGGTCGTAGGGAATCGTGATCGCGCGGTCGATGCCGAACACGCTGTTGTATTCCAGGATCGCGACGATCGGGGAAATCGCTTCGATGCTCTTCCAGACCCAGTAGTCGTTGCCGTCGAGGTCGATATGCAGGATGCCGATCTCGCGGCCGAACGGCGTTGCCGCAACCAGGCCGTTGATGTTTTCCGCATCGATGAACGCGGCCTTCGCGAGCAATTCGTGGCTCGGGAAATATTCCGCGCCGACGATACTGGCCACGTTGGACTCGGATCCGTCCATGACCAGGCCGGACCAGTTGTCGTTCATCATCAGGAAGCGGGTGTTGGATTCGCGATAGTCCTCGACGCCGAACTCGATGAACGTCCGGTTCGGAATATCCAGATGGCTGACCAGCCACTGGATGATTCCATCGTCGCCGAACTGCGAGAACACCTTGAATTCCACTTCGCCCAGCGAATCGACCGCACCGGTTCTTTTTACCCGTTCGGCCAGCAGCTTCCCCAGCATCAGCCGTTGCTGTTCCGAGTCGATCGCGAGCTTGCGCAGCGAACGCTTCAGATCGCGCAAGCGCTTGCGCAATGCAAGCAGGGTGACGACGCCGATCGCTGCGGCAATGACAGCAATGGGCATCGACAGTGTCACCCCACCGCCTCACCCGATCGATGCGCGACCCAGGCGCCGATCAACGCGGACCCGTACGGAATCGCCTGCGCGGCAAGGATCGCGATCCACAGCCGACCCTCGATGTAGTTGATGCCGGTCGAGTTGATCATGCTGACGACGCAGGCGATTAACGCAGCGAACAGCAGCCCTTCCTCGCTGACCGAGACGAACGGGTTCGGCTTCTTGCCGATGCGCCGGCTCTTCGCGGTGCGAATGAATTCTCCTTTTTTCTTCCAAAGGCCGAGGTAGATGCCGCGTGCAATCGCGTGCGAAAGACCCATGCTCGCGACCGAGGCAGCGATCGTGTCCTTCCACGAACACGGCACGCGCACGCGATACAGGATGATGCCGAACGCGGCCTTGAAGATGAAGAAGCCGATCAGCGGCACCAGAAACAGGTACATCGGCAAGGTGAAGTACCGCGGCGCGAGCACCATGCCGAGCGTCCACAGCATCGCCATCAGCGTGAACACCAGGTGCAGCGCGTCGCCGAACCACGAGAACCAGCCAGTGAGGAAGTGGAAACGCTGGCCGCGGGTCAGCGTCGAGGTCTTCGAGGTCATCCAGTTCCAGCGCGCCTTCATGATCTGCATCGCGCCGAACGCCCAGCGGTAGCGTTGCGACTTGTAGGCCTTGAAGTCGGCCGGAGTCAGGCCCTTGCCCATCAGTTCGTCGACGTAGACGAGGTCGTAGCCTTCGCGCATCAGGCGCAGCCCGAGCTCGGCGTCCTCGCAGATCGTCCATTCCGACCACGCGCCGGTATCGACCAGCGCGTCCTTGCGCACCATCGTCATCGTGCCGTGCTGGATGATCGCGTTGCGCTCGTTGCGATGGTGCATGCCGATGCGGAAGAAGCCGTCGTACTCCCAGTTGCACATGCGCCGGAACGCGTTGTGCTCGTAGTCGCGGTGCGCCTGCGGGCACTGCACGACGGCGACTTTCGGATCGCTGAAATAGCCGGTCAGCGCGGACAGCCAGTCACTGCGCACCTCGTAGTCGGCGTCGACGACCGCGATGATCCCGGCACGCGGGTCGGTTTGCCGGATACCGAAGTTCAGCGCGCCAGCTTTGAAACCCGGCCACGGATCGAGATGGAAGAACCGGAACCTGGCGCCCAGTCTCGCGCAGTGTTCCTCGACCGGCTTCCAGATCTCCTCGCGTTTGGTGTTGTTGTCGATGACGAGAACTTCGTAGTTCGCATAGTCGAGCGCGGCCAGCGAATCGAGGGTCAGGATCACCATCTCCGGCGGCTCGTTGCAGCTGCCGAGGTGGATCGAGACGAACGGCTGCTGCGCCGCCGGCGAGGGCGGCAACAACTTGAACTCGCGCAGCCAGCGCGGGCGCCACAGCACTTCCGTGAACTCGAAGCCGTTGATCAGCAGGATCAGGATGATCGCGAGCTGGGCCGGAAACAGCAGGATCAGCATCGCCCAGTCGAACGGATCGAGGTAGAAGTCGTAGGGCAGGGTCGCCATCCACACCAGGGTCGACGCCGAGAGCTGGATCAGGGCAAGGAAGAACGCGATGCCGGCGGCGCGGAAGCGGATGAAATGGCGCGCGAACCAGAACATCGGCAGCAGCGCGATCAGCGACGCGAGGCCGGCCTTCCACGGCCATATCGGGTCCTCGATGACGGTGCCGGTGAACGCGAACTTCAGCTGCCGGCTAGCATTGAACACGCCCCAGTACGCCTCGACGCGGCCGCCGAGTTGTTCCTTCCACGGCTGGTCGATCGCCTCCATCACGTAGTAGTCGAGCTTCTCGCGCGCGGCGACGTTGAACCAGTCGCGCAGGAAATGCGCTTCGTCGGCGAGCGAAGGCTGCGCGTATTCGCGGCGGTCGCCGTTCGAGGGCCAGCCGACCTCACCGATCACGATGGGCTTGCCGGGAAACAGCTTCTGCAGTTCGCGATACTGGCCGAGCACGAAGGCGACCGCGTCCTTGCGCGGCACGCGCTCCCAGTACGGCAGGATGTGCACGGTGATGAAGTCGACGTGCTGCGCGAGTTCCGGGTGGCGCTGCCAGGTGTCGAGCGGCTCGGCGGTCGAGACCGGGATCTTCAGTTGCGCCCGCGCGCGGTCGATGTAGCCGATCAACGCCTTCACGCTCGTGTCGCCGCGCAGGATCACCTCGTTGCCGACGATCGCGCGATCGATGTTGTCGTTCTTGCGGCTGAGTGCGATCAGGGCGCTGAGTTCGCGCTCGTTGCGCTCGGCGCGACCTTCGATCCAGGCGCCGGCCATCACCTGCACGCCGTAGAATTTCGCCAGACGCGGAATCTGCGGATTCTCGGCCGAGGAATAGATGCGCAGCCGCCGCGTGTATTGGGACAGCAGGCGGATGTCGCTGTCGAGCTCTGCCTCGCTCGGGAAGATCTGCCGGGTCGGATCCTGGTAGCGCTGCGACGGGTTGTAGGCGAAGCCGCCGATATCGCCCTGCCAGTCCGCGATCTGCACCGGCCGATTCACGAAAGCCCAAAGTCCGACGTTGAGCGCGGCGACCAGCAAGGTCAGGGCGAGCGCGCGCCAGAACGACTTGCGCACGACCGGCGGTGGACTCGGGTTCAACGGCGCCTCAAGATATGCGCGGACGGAGCGCGCCAGCATAGCCGGGAAGCCTGGGATCGGGAATCGGGGAAATTGCAAACCCGTCAGCCCTTGGTCCTCAATTTCCAGCGCAAGCAACCTTCCATGGTGCGTCGCCGGTCGGCATCCATGCCTCCCCCTCAGCCGCCCGACGGCGGCTTTGACCTCAACCCCTTTTCCGCGACAGCCGCCGCAACTGCGCGAGTACGATCGGCGCCAGCGCGAGCACCGCCATGCCGAGCAGCGGCAGCAGCACGCGACGATGCGCGAACACGTTGAGCGACACCGTGCCTTCGCGCACGATCGTCTCGGTGAGGCCGGCGCCGAGCGCAGTCTCGAACGCGATCATGACGGTGCCGCCGGTCGCGGTTGCGGTCAGGAACAACCATAGCGGGCAGCGCAACCACGCCAGCGCGACCGTAACCCCGCCGAACGGGAAGAACGGCACCAGGCGCAGGAACATCGCATAGCTGACCGGATAGGCGTGATAGCCCGCGCGCAGGCGCGCGACCAGCGCCGGCGGTTCGCCGCTGCCATGCGCGAACGCGGATCGGCTGGCGAGGAACAGGATCGACGCACCGAGCACGGTACCGATCGCCGACAGCACGGTGCCGGCGACGATGCCGAACAGCATGCCGCCGGCGAGTACGAGCACGATTGCGCCGGGAATGCCGGTCGCGATCGCCAGCATCACCAAGCCGATCTGGGCCAGCCCGGCGACCAACGGGTGCGCCGCGATGCTTGCCTGCAGGTCCGCCTGCTCCTGCGCGATATGCTGCGGGCTGAAGCGATCGAGCGCGCCCGAGGCGAGCAGCGCCAACCCGAGTGCGACCAGCACCAGCAGCGGAAGGAACGAACGCAGGGACTTCATCGATCGGCAGCCACGCGGCGCAGGCGTCCGCGCGAGGCGGCGATGCCGCGAAGGATAGCCGCTGGTCGGATATCCAGAAATAGCCGGCCGCCTTCGTGATGCAACGTCATGCGGAGTTGACGAAAACGAGGCGTTCGGTGGCGCGCGCGCGGGAGCGGCTTCAGCCGCGATGCTGTCGCCTCCCGCAGGCGCAGGGTGGGCCAAGGCTCACCCTGCCGCACTGCCTCGCGATCCTGCCTCGAAGCGTCGCCGTCAGGGCCCGTCGAAGCCGTCGGTGAAGATCGTGTCGTCGACCACCGTGAGCGCGACCGGCACCTCGACCAGCGCGTTCGTGGGGTCGTTGCTGTGCACGCACGCCAGCGCGATGTAGGATCCGGCGGCGAGACTGCCGGCGTTCCACGTCACGGTGACAGCATTGGCCGCCGCTCCGGCGGCGACGCTGCCGCTGGCCGGTGCGAGCGTGAGCCATGCAACGGCGCCCGGGCTCGTGCAATCCGCGGCGGCGGTATCGACATTCCAGGTCAGCGTCGCATCGCCCGCATTGCCGATGCTCAGCGTTGTGGTCGTGCTTTGCCCGGTCACCAAGGTCGCGCCCAGCGAACCCGGCGTCACGTCGACGAGTGGCGCCGGCGCCGGCGCTGTGGTGAACGTGAACACCGGACTCGTGCCGGCGCCGCACAGGTTGTTCGGCGTGACGCGCCAGTAGAACAGCGTGTCCGCGGTCAGCGCGGCGCTCGGCTGGAACGAGGTAGTGCCGGCGGCCAGGGTCTGCGACAGGAACACATTCGTGAACGCGGCGTCGGTCGCGATCTCGATCAGGTAGCTCTCAACCTGCGCCGATGCGGTCCAGGTGAAGAGCGGCTGTGCCGCCACGCCGGTTGCCTGATCGGCAGGCGTCTGCAGCGCAAACGTGCCCGGCGTCTGGGTGACCACGTTGACCCCAAGCCTGACATCCTGATCGATGCCGCCGGAGCTGCCGCGCAGGAGCACGGTGTGCCGTCCCGTGGTGGACGCATTGGTCACATTGATCAGTGCATCGGTGGTGGCCGGCGGCGTGACCGGTGACGCACTGAAGCTGCCGGCGAAACCGGTTGGAAGACCGGGCGGCGCGAAGCTCATCGCGACCGGGTTCGCGAAGCCGTTGACCGAGCCGACCGTGATCGTCACCGGCTGCAGGTCGACCGGGGTCGCCGTCGTTGCGCACACGCTCTGGGTGAGGTTGGTGCCGGTCATGGTGAAGCTCGACTGCGTTGCGCAACTGTCGAAGCGGAACGAGGCGAAGCGGGTGCGCCAGTTGCCGCCGCTCGGCATGTACATGCCGGTGAACCAGAACGTGCAGCCGTCCGCCGGGTCCACGCCCATGCCGAAGTAGTCGCCCCAGCGGTCGATGCCGCTCTGCGAACTGACGCCGTCGACCAGCGTGGTCTCGGTGCTCGTCATCACACCAAGTGGATCGGCGGCTTCGCGACCGACATAGCGCAGGCCGGGGTAGATGCCAGGCGAGGCGCGCGCGACGCTGTAGCCCATCGCGATATTGCCGCTCGCGTCCATGCCGCTCGCGGCCATCCAGCGGCTGATCTGGCCGCCGCTGTCGGTCGGTGCGTAGGTGCCTTGCTGGTAGAGCTGCCACGGATTCAGCATGCCGCCGCTGCGGCGCAGCTCGAACCAGCGCACGCCGGCGATGTTGTTCGAGCCGGTCGTGTCCAGGCGCGTCACGTGGTTGCCGACCAGCGCCTCGTAGCTGCCGAAGTTGCGGTAATGCACCGGCACCATCGGCACCTCGAGCAGTGGATCGAGGGTCTGCGTGGTGCCCGGCTGGTGGATCGCACCGAAGTTGCCGTCGGTGATCACGAATTCGGAGTTGAACTCGTCCTCCGCGATGCTTACCGGCCCGCTCAGCGTCGTGTTGGCCGGCGTCGTGAAGTCGACATGCAGCGCGAACAGCTCGAGAAAATCGTGCAGCGGGTCGTTCGAACCGGGATTGTTGCGTTCGTCGTCGTTGTCGCGGATGAAGATGCCCGGCGCACCGGCCGGAGGCGCGGTCGCGCCGAACACCGAGGCCGGCGGCAGCATCTGGAAACCGAGGCCGCCGAGGCCTGGCACGGCCTTGCGCTGCAGGGTCGCGCTCTGGCCGGCGAGCATGCGGTTGCGGTCGATCGCATACACGGCCGGTCCCTCGTTCGCGCCGACATAGTAGGCATCGGGCCAGACGCCGTATTTCGGGTAGTCCGGAAAGGACGGCGTATTGAACGTGTAACGCGTCCAGGTCGTCACGACCGGATTGTCGCCGGCGCTGAGGTACAGGCACAGCGTATTGCTGCTGCCGGAGAATTCAGTGAGCAGCCAGCGCTGGGCCAACTGGTCGAATACCACGACGCCGTCGCCGATGCCGTTCGCGCAGGCGCCGCCGCTGCCGAGTCCGTCCATGCTGAACTGCGGCGCCGCGACGCTGCCGTCGGCGGTGTTGTAGATGGTCAGCAGCGCACCGCCACCACCGTTGTAGACCTCGACGAAGTAACCGCCGCCGACATCGCCGCTCGGGTCGGGCGGATGCACACCGGTAAAGGACGGGCCATCCTTGTTGATCAGCGGGGTGGTGAAACCGCTGATGCTGCGCCCGGCACCGACCGCGCGCTGCAGTTCGACCAGCACGTCGATATTGGCGGTGACCGGGTTGACCGGCGCGGGCGGGTGGCGCTGCAATTCTTCCCGGCCGTGGAACTGGCGCGGGATCTCGCGGATCGGATCGCCCGGTTTCCATTCGGGAATCGTCGGGCGCGTGCGTGCGTCGAGCTGGAAACTCTCCGGTACCGATGGCGGACTGACGTAGTCCGCGCCGCGGTCGATCGGGACGTCCGCCGCGCCTGCAGCAGGGTCGCTCGAACTCGCCGCCACGGCGGCTGCCGCGAATGCAGCCAGCACGAACGTGCCGGCCACGGTCTTGGAGAGGAAATGCATGCGTCTGCTCCCGGGGAAGATGCGATCGCGACCCGCAGGCAAAACGACGATCGCGCCCGCCCCGCGGGCGGGTCGAATCAGTCGTCGTCTCCGGGATCCCTTGCATCGTCGCCCAACAGGACGAGCTGTTCAAGTACGATCTCGCCCGTACGGCTGCGTACGTCGAGTACGGAGGTGCCTTGGCCATAGCGCGCGCTGGCGTGGCTGAGGCCGTCGCCGTCGCGGTGCACGCTGAGCCCGTAATTCGTGCCGAGCCGTGCGCCGGTTTCGGCCGACAGCGCGACATCGCCGAATGTCGGCACCAGCAGGATGATGCGGCCACTGTCGCTGACGATCTCGCTGTTGCCCTGCCAGCGCTTGCCGATCGCGATCGCGCGGATCTGCCCGCTGCGCGTATGCAGGCTCAGCCGCGCGTGCGAGGAGACCAGGATCTCGCCCGAGTCGGTCGCCGCCTCGACCGGCCCTGCGCGCTTCTTCGCCGAGATACGGCCGGCTTGCGTGCGCAGCGCGAGCGCGACTTCGCCGGGCAGGAAGACCGCGATGTCGATGCGCCCGGCCTGGGGCGCGGCGCCTTCGAAGCCGACCTCGATGCGCAACGTGTCGCCGTCGCGATGCGGCCGCAACACGGCGTTGGCGAATTGCGGCGGCAGGCGCTGGATCACGGCGTGAATGCCGACCTCGCGTTCGTCGCGGGCACGCACATTGATCTCGCCCCAGGGATTGTCGATCGCGACGCGGGTGATGCCGTGATCGAGATCGAAGGTCTTGTCGACGCGTTCGATGCGCACGTCCGCCGATCCGCCCGGTGGCGTGCGGACGGGTGCAGCGCAGGCGGCAAGCAGCATGAGAACACCGAGTGCGGCGCCTCGCAGTACCGGGGCGGTGATGCGCATCGTCACTCCTTGAAAATGAAAAACGCGGCGACGACGATCAACGCGAACCCGACCAGATGGTTCCAGCGTATCGACGCGCCGAGATAGAACACCGAGAACACGACGAACACCGCGAGCGTAATGATTTCCTGGATCGTCTTGAGCTGGGCCGCACTGAACTCGCCATAGCCATAGCGGTTCGCCGGCACCTGCAGGCAGTACTCGAAGAACGCGATGCCCCAGCTGGCCAGGATCACGATCCACAGCGGCCGGTCGGTGAACTTCAGATGGCCATACCAGGCGAACGTCATGAACACGTTCGAGCCGATCAGCAGAAAGATGGGCAGCAGATAGTTCCACATGGACGGGCAGGCCGGGCAAGGACAATGACGAATCGTAGCGGCTCGCCGCTCAGCCTGCGTCGCAGAGACACGTCTGATGATCAGGTCAGTCGTTCCGCGTGCCGAGGATGGCGCGCGCGGAGCCGCGTCCGGACATGTGCCGGACGCAAGCGAGCCTGATCCAGCCCGGGATGGGCTTGATCAGACCTTCAGGATGGGCCGAAAGTCACATGTCGGCACGGTCGATCTTGGTTAAGCTGGAGGACCTGCCGCAAGGGTCTGCACTCGATCGACGCACGCCCGCGCCAGTGAACTTCCATCCGGCACGAGGTAGTTTGATCATGTTGCGATCCCGTATTCTGGTGACGTCGATGAACCTGCTGTTGGTGGGCGGGATCGGCGCGTTTTCCGCCACGCCCGCGTTCGCGAAAGCGGATGCCGGGCTGCCCGCTTCCAACCCGTTCGCGAAGGCGAGCACGCTGCCGTATCACGCGCCGCCGTTCGACAAGATCAAGGACGCCGACTACCAGCCTGCGATCGACGCGGGCATGGCCGCGCAGATCGCCGAGGTCGACAGGATCGCGAACAACAAGGATGCGCCGACCTTCGCCAACACGATCGAGGCGATGGAGAAGACCGGCCAGCTGCTGAGCCGGGTCGGTGCGGTATTCGGTGCGGTCGCCGGAGCGAACACCAATCCGGTCCTGCAGAAGGTGCAGGAGGACGAAGCGCCGAAGCTCGCCGCGCACCAGGACGCGATCTACCTGAACCCGAAGCTGTTCGCGCGCGTCGAGGCGGTCTACAACCAGCGCGACACGCTCAAGCTCGATGCGGAATCGAAACGCCTGGTCGAATACGACTATCAGCAGTTCGTGCACGCCGGCGCGAAGCTCTCCGATGCCGACAAATCCCGGCTCAAGAAGCTCAACGAGGAGGAGTCCTCGTTGAGCGCGCAGTTCGTCAACAAGCTGCTCGCTGCGGCCAAGGCCGGCGCGCTGGTCGTCGACGACAAGAGCAAGCTCGCCGGCGCCAGCGACGCCGATATCACCGCCGCCGCCACGCTGGCCAGGGAGCGCAAGCTCGAAGGCAAGTGGGTAGTGCCGCTGCAGAATACGACGCAGCAACCCGCGCTGCAGTCGCTGACCGACCGCGCCACGCGCGAACAGCTGTTCAAGGCGGGCTGGACGCGCGCCGAGAAGGGCGATGCGAACGACACCCGCGACACGATCGCGCGCATCGCGCAGATCCGCGCCGGGAAAGCCAAGCTGCTCGGCTTCGACAGCTATGCGGCCTGGAAGCTCGAAGACCAGATGGCAAAGACGCCGAATGCAGCGCTGAAGTTCATGGACGACCTCGTGCCGGCCGCAACCGCGAAGGCTGGCGCGGAGGCGAAAGACATCCAGGCGATGATCGACAAGGATCAGGCGGCTGCGAAGAAGGAGTCGTTCAAGCTCGAGCCGTGGGATTGGCAGCTGTATGCCGAACAGGTGCGCAAGGCGAAATACGATCTCGACGAGGAGCAGATCAAGCCATATTTCGAGCTCGACAACGTGCTCAAGAACGGCGTGTTCTACGCCGCCAACCAGCTCTACGGACTGACCTTCACCGAGCGCAAGGATCTGCCTGTCTACCAGCCCGATGTGCGCGTGTTCAACGTGATCGACAAGGACGGCAAGCAGATCGCGCTGTTCTATTGCGACTACTTCAAGCGCGACAACAAGAACGGCGGCGCCTGGATGGACAACCTGGTCGGCCAGTCGAAGCTGCTCGGCACGCGTCCGGTCATCTACAACGTCGCGAACTTCACCAAGCCGGCTGCCGGCCAGCCCGCGTTGCTCAGCTTCGACGATGTCATCACGATGTTCCACGAATTCGGCCACGCGCTGCACGGCATGTTCGCCGACGGCCAGTACCCGAGTCTGTCCGGCACCGCGACCGCGCGCGATTTCGTCGAGTTCCCGTCGCAATTCAACGAGCACTGGGCGACCGAGCCGAAGATCTTTGCGAACTACGCGAAGAACTACAAGACCGGCGAGCCGATGCCGCAGGCGCTGGTCGACAAGATGAAGAACGCGCGCACGTTCAACAAGGGCTACGACATGACCGAGCTGCTGTCGGCCGCGCTGCTCGACATGTCCTGGCATGCGCTGTCGGCGGATGCGCCGAAGCAGGATGTCGACAAGTTCGAGGCCGAGGCGCTCAAGAAGAACCACACCGACCTGTCGTATGTGCCGCCGCGTTATCGTTCGAGTTATTTCATGCATATCTGGGGCAACGGCTACGCTGCGGGCTACTACGCGTACCTGTGGACGCAGATGCTCGCCGACGACGCGTTCGTATGGTTCGAGGAGAACGGCGGCATGACCCGCGCGAACGGCGACCGTTTCCGCGCGATGGTGCTCTCGCGCGGCAACAGCGAGGACCTGGCGAAGATGTACGCGGATTTCCGCGGCCACGCGCCGACCGTCGATGCGATGCTGGTCAACCGCGGTCTCAAGGAAGAGGCTCCGGCCGACACGCGCGCGCCGATCAAGAAGAAGTAGGCGACAACGCCGGTGTTGAAATCATCGGGCCCGCCATGTGCGGGCCCGTTTTCTTGTAGGGTGGGCCTCGGCCCACCGCCGCGGCGTCACGGTCCCAATCGGCTTGGGGTCGGTGGGTTGAAGCCCACCCTGCGGTCCCGCACCGCAGCCCATGTTTCGCAGGAGCGGCTTCAGCCGCGATGCTTGCAAGCCCTCCCCCGGATGCTCGGTGGTTGGGTGGGGATGGTGTTCAGTGCACTGGACATCGCGACTGAAGCCGCTCGTACGAAAGGGATCAGAACGTTTGGCCGCTCGATACGCCGCGGCAGCGGCAGTGTCTATACTCGGCCACCTTCCATTCGAGACCAGCGATGCTCACGCGTATTCTGTTCTCCTCGGCAATGTGTCTGGTTGCCCACCAGGGAGTCGCCGCCATGCCCGTACTCGTGATCCACGGCGGCGCCGGCGTGATCAGGAAAACGTTGACGCCGGAAAAGGAAAAGCTCGTTCGCGCCGACATGGAGGCCGCGTTGAACGCCGGTTACACGGTGCTGAAGGGCGGCGGCCGCAGTCTCGATGCGGTGACCCAGGCGATCCTGGTCATGGAAAATTCGCCGCGCTTCAACGCCGGCAAGGGCGCGGTGTTCACGCACGACGGCCACAACGAGCTCGATTCCGCGATCATGGACGGCACCACCCTGCGCGCCGGTGCGATCGCCGGGGTGCGCCATGTGAAGAACCCGGTGCTGCTTGCGCGCGCGGTGATGGAGAAATCGCCGCACGTGTTCCTGACCGGCGACGGCGCCGAGGCGTTCGCGAAGACGGTCGGCATCGAACTCGTCGATCCGGCGTATTTCCGCACCGACGAGCGCTGGCAGCAGTTGCAGGAAGCGTTGAAGGCGGACGCGAAGAACCAGCATTCGTCGCTCGGCCGCGCGATCCACTACGGCACCGTCGGCGCAGTCGCGCTCGACCGCGCCGGCCATCTCGCCGCGGCGACCTCGACCGGCGGCATGACCGACAAGCGCTGGGGCCGCGTCGGCGACTCGCCGATCATCGGCGCCGGCACCTACGCGAACGCGCACTGCGCGGTGTCCGCGACCGGCTGGGGCGAGTACTACATCCGCGCGGTCGCCGCGCACGACATCTGCGCGCGCGTCGAATACGGCAAGGAACCACTGGCGCAGGCCGCGAAGGAAGTCGTGATGGACGTGATCCCGAAACTCGGCGGCGACGGCGGCGTGATCGCGCTCGATTCGGAAGGCAACTTCACCACACCGTTCAACACCGACGGCATGTATCGCGGCTCGGTGGATCGCGATGGGAAGATGCATATCGCGATTCTCGGTGAGTGATCCGCAAGCATTGCCGCCAGTGGAATCCACGTCGACAATGCGCGGCACTCACGATTACCTGACGCTGGTTGCGCTCGCTGCGCTTTCGTTCATCGCGGCCTGCGTGGCGCACGAAGCGATAGGCCATGGTGGCATGTGCATTGCCATCGGCGGCCACGTCAGCTTGCTTACATCGGTGTATTTCCACTGCTCGAATGGCGGTCCACTCACGGATGCAGCCGGTCCGACGATGAATCTGATTGTCGGTGCTGCCTGCTGGTACGCACTCAGATCCTGGTCGAGGCCGTCGATGCAATGGCGCCTGTTCCTCGTTTTGACGATGGCCTTCAATCTCTTTTGGGGCGCCGGGTATTTCGTGTTCTCCGCGATCACCGATACCGGAGACTGGGCCTTCGTCCTGCGTGACCTTGCACTGCAGCCACGGCCATTGTGGTTGTTCCTCATGGGCGCGCTGGGCATCTGTCTCTATTACTGCGCCATGCGGCTCGTTGCAGCTCGGTTGCCTGCCGGAACTCCCGCGGTGGCGTATCTGACGGCAGGCGCTGTTTCCTGCCTCGCAGTTTTTTTCTTTAACGGACCAGTGTGGCCCGCGTTGCGCGAGGCAGCGATGGAAAGTTTCGGTGCGGCCGTCGGCTTGCTTCTGCTCGCCCGCCGCACCTCGACGCTTCGCGACTCGGTTGCGGAGATGGTTGTCGCGCGCAGCAATGGATGGATATTCGCGTCGGCATCCGCAATGCTTGCATTCGTGGCGATTCTTGGCCGAGGTCTGCCTTGAGAACCATTGCCGCCACCCGCTACATCACTCCTCTGCGCGAAGGCGGCTCGCTGCCGGCGATCGTCGAGGCCGACGACGAGGGACTGTACGTGCTGAAATTCCGTGGCGCGGGGCAGGGTGCGAAGGCGCTGATCGCCGAGCTCGTTGCCGGCGAACTCGCGCGTGCGATCGGCTTGCCGGTGCCGGAAATCGTGTTGGTCGAACTCGATCCCGACCTTGCGCGCACCGAACCCGACCCGGAGATCCAGCATCTGATCCGCGCCAGCGCGGGCCTCAATCTCGCGCTCGACTACCTGCCGGGTTCGGTCACGTTCGACCCGGTCGTCGAGAAGCCCGGCGCGGAGCTTGCTTCGTCGATCGTCTGGTTCGACGCGTTCGTCAGCAATGTCGACCGCACCGCGCGCAATACGAACCTGCTGATCTGGCATCGCAAGCTGTGGCTGATCGACCACGGTGCGGCGTTGTACTTCCATCACGACTGGGAAGGCTATCTCGACCGTGCGACCGATCCGTTCACGCGCATCAGGGATCACGTATTGCTGCCGTTTGTGTCCGAGCTGCATGAAGCGGACGCGCGCATGAGTGCGCTTGTCACGCGCGAGGTCATCGAGTGCATCGTCGCATTGATCCCGGATGCGTGGCTGGGTGGCGACGCGCCGTTTGCGAACACCGCAGAACATCGTGACGCCTACGCGCAATACCTGTGTCGGCGCATCGAGGCGCCGCATGCGTTCGTCGAGGAGGCGTTCCGTGCACACGTATGATTACGCCGTGATCCGTGTCGTGCCGCGCGTCGAGCGCGGCGAGTTCGTCAATGTCGGCGTCGTGCTGTCGCGCAAGGAAGGCGATTTTCTCGAAGCGCGCCTCGAGCTCGACGAAGCGCGTCTGCGTGCGCTCGACCCCACTCTCGATCTCGACGTGGTGCGCGAACATCTCGCCGCATTCGCGGCGATTTGCGCCGGCGGCGACGAGGCCGGCCCGATCGGCAAGCTGCCCGCGCGCGAACGCTTCCACTGGCTGACTGCGCCGCGCAGCACGATGATCCAGACTTCGCCGACGCATACCGGGCGGTGTGCCAATCCGGCGGCAGCCATCGGGCGCCTGCTCGACACGATGGTCCGCGTGTCGCGCGCGCAAGGCTGATCGCGCAAACGCTGGTGCAGTGCGGCCGGTGTTGACGATGCCCGCGGTGGGATCAGAAGATGTAGTGCAATCCCGCCGAGATCGAATAGCGCGGTTCGAGCTGCAGGCCGTTCACGTGCTGCCAGATCGGAGATTGCATGAACATGAAGCCGGCGAAGCGGCGGCTGAAGTTCAACGTGAAACCGGGGCTGAGATAGACCAGGGTCGCGCCGCTGTTTGCGGCGTCTGCGTTGATGCCGGACTCGCGCTTTTCCGCGCGCACATTGATCTGCACCTGCGGTACGAAGAACGCGCTCGCGAGATAGCGCGTGCCGACGCTGAGGTTCACGCCGTTACCCGGCTGGAAATGATCTTTCGAGCTCAGCGGCAGTTGCAGCATGCCTTGCGCGAAATAGTCCCAGTTCGGCGCCAGCGTGCCGAAATGATACGCGCCGATCAGAAGATCGGTGCTGCCGGTGCCGGGCTGCAGGCCGCGATCGACGATCTCGCCGGCCAGCGGGCCGGAACGGAACCGGTCGTCGCTGCGGCCGGTCGGCAGCTTCACGCCGAGCTGCAGGCCGCTCGCGTGCTCGGGCGAGAAACCGGCGTAGCGCGCGACCACGCGCAGGTCGCCGATCCCGCGCGATTGCGAGGTCGATATGTCGGTGTCGTCTTCGCCGATCGTGGTATGGAAACGATCGAAATACGGCAACGACACGCCGACGCCCCAGTTCGCGTTCGGGCTGTACTCGAGGCCGAACGTCGTGTTGCGGTTGATCGTGGTCTGCTGGACTTCGTGCTCGCTGGGCAGCTCGATGCTGGCGCGATCGACGCTGTCGGTTCCGCTGCGCAGATCCGATTGGTTGAAATAATCGGTGCGCAGATCGAAGCGCCAGCCCTTGCCGGCGGCGAGGCCCTGGGTCGCCCAATCCGAATTCAGCGTGCAACCGCAGCTCGAACAGGCGAGCGCACCGAGCGGCGTCGCCCCCAGTGCGCCGAGGAATGCGATTGACAACAGAATGCGGAATGGATGCAAGGGCTGCTCCCGGTGGTGGCCATGCGAATGTCGGCGCAGTTTCACCCAGCTCCGACACTCGCACCAGCACTTGATGTGTAAAGCACTATTTTTCTTGTTTCTCGCGCACAGGACGCTTCGCCAGCTTGCGCTGCAAGGTGCGT